>JAZLLL010000101.1:0-8193 GCA_045598125.1 Methanobrevibacter sp.
ATTAATTTAAATAATTATGTATTTAATAATTAGTTTAGATAAAATTTTATTCAAATAATCTTTATAAAATATTACTTTATAAATTTTTAATTAAAATTTATAAATTAATAGTTTATAGAATTTTTAAATAAATTTTATTTATAACTATTTGCTATTAAATAATATTTTAACTATAAAAAACTTTATGTGAGGAATTAAATGGCGTATTCAGGTAGTTTTCTTTTAGGTGTACCGGGATTTAATGTTGTTTTAGATGCAATGAATCAACTTTTTAATCCTTTAATTGCTTTAGATCCAACACCAGACAATCCTGTGATTACTATATTCATAATTGCACTTGGTGTTTCTATTTTGACTACTTTGGCTCAAAAATTACTTGTAGATCAAGATAAAATGAATGAAATTCAAGCAAAACAAAAAGCACTTCAAAAAGAAATGAAAGAAGCTCAAGCAAGTGGAAATAATAAAAAATTAAAAGAAGTTCAAGCTAAGCAACTTGATGCTATGAAAGATAGTAATGAAATGATGACAATGTCATTTAAACCTATGATTGTTACTATGATTCCAATTTTATTAATTTTTGCTTGGATGTGGGCATCTGTAATAAGTAAAATCATTGTAGTTCTTCCTCCTGGAGTTTATTATTGTACTTTAACCCCTATTTTCCATTGGATTGGTTTAATGTTCTATGGTGGAAAAATTACAACTGTACCTTATGGTATTGGTTGGTTAATGTGGTACTTTATATGTACTATGGGTTGTTCACAAATTCTTAGAAAATACTTAGGATTTAAAAATGGATTTTAGATGATTAGGTTTTTATAGATATTATTAAAGTTAGTATAAATTTTATTAATTATTTAATTTATATCTCCTTTTTATTATCTTATTTTATTGTCATTATTCATTAAGTTAGTACAATAAATAGTGTAATACATATTTTAATTCAATTATACTTAATTGGCATGTTAAGTGATATTTTAATTACTTAATTTGGGTTAATATAATTTGAATTAAATCTAAAACTTAAATATCAATAAAATTATTATTAAAATTTTTAAGTGTATTCTTAATTTTTTTAAATTTATTGGTAAAATTAATAGTAAAGTATATATTTGGTAATTGTCATATGTTATATTGTTATTAATTTAACCATGACGACAATTTTTATGATGATTAAATAATTCATCTTTCTTTATTAATTACATTTAACTGACGAATATTTATGTAATTTATATTTTTAGAATTATACTTTCTAAATTCTATTTAACTTTAAATTATAATTTATTAATGATTAGATTATCTAAAATTAGATTTATGTAACTTTTGAAAAATTTAAGTTAAATAGGATTATTAAAAACAAATTAGGTGAGAACATGCCTGCAAATAGATTTAGATCAAGATCATATAAAAGAATAAACAAAAGAACTCCTGGTGGAGTTAATGTTTTAAGATATAAAAAGAAAAAACCATCTAAGCATATATGTGCTGAATGTGGTGCAGTATTACATGGTGTTCCAAGAGGACGTCCTTATGAGATTGGTAAATTAGCAAAATCTCAAAAAAGACCAAACCGTCCATATGGCGGATACTTATGTCCAAAATGTGCTCGTAAGCATTTTAAAGAAGAGGCAAGAAAATAATGATAATAACAATCGGTGGTGTGGCAGGTAGTGGAACTACAACAGCTGCTAAAGTATTATCTGAAAGATTAGATTATCCGTTTCTTTCAGCTGGAGCTATCTTTAGGCAAATGGCTGAGGAACATGGAATGTCTCTTATTGAATTTAATAAATATTCTGAAAATAATACAAACATCGATATAGAATTAGATAAAAGACAAGCTCAAATTGCTCATGAATCAGAAAATCTTATTGTTGAGGGTAGACTTTCTTCTTATTTTATTGATTCAGATTTAAAAATCTGGTTTAATGCTCCTTTAGATGTAAGAGCTCAACGTGTTTGTGATAGGGAGAATAAATCTATAGAACAAGCTAAAAAGGAAATTTTAACTCGTGAGGAAAGTGAAGCTTTAAGATATAAAGATATTCATAATATTGATATTAATAATATGGATATTTATGATTTAATTATTAATACTAACAGTTTTAACCCTGATAGTATTGTAGAAATTATTTTAACAACATTAAAGGTGATATAATGGCATCTATAGAAGTAGGTAGAAAATGTATTAAAACTGCAGGTAGAGAAGCAGGTAAAGAATGTGAAATTGTTGCAATTATTGATGAAAACTTTGTAGAAGTAAAAGGTGACGAAGTTAAAAATAGACGTTGTAACATTAACCATTTAGAGCCTCTTGCAGAATAAATGGTTTATACAATTTTTTATATTTATTTATTTCATCATTGATGGGATGAATTTTTAAATTTTATAGTTATTTTTTAGCTATTTTTTTAGTTTTTTTATTTTTTTTAGCTATTTTTTTTTATTTGAATAGTTGTATTATTTTTTTATTTTTTTTAGCTATTTTTTTATATATCTTTTATTTTTTTAGATTTATTTTTAAATTTATCACAAAATTTATATTACTTTAAAATCATAACTATAATTATTATGCCATAGTTATATCAACTTGGTGTTTTTATTAAGAAGGTGTATAAAATGAATCAAGTAAACAAAGATATTGGTGCAAGAGTAAAAGAATTAAGAGACTTGTCCGATATTACTACTGGAGAAATGGCTAAAAAGCTTGGGATTAATGAAAAAGATTATATTTCTTATGAAAATGGGGTTATTGATTTTCCAGCAAGTTTATTATATGAAATTGCTCATATCCTTCAAGTTGATTTGGCATTACTTCTTACAGGTGAAGAGTCTCGTATGTCCTATTTCGATGTAACAAGAGCAGGTAAAGGAGTTATTGTTGATAGAAGAAAAGAATATAAACATGAAAATTTATGTAAAAAATTTATTCATAAAAAAGCTGAAATGTTTATTGTAACTGTAGATCCTAAAGAAGATGTAAAACCATCTTTAAATGCTCATGCTGGTCAAGAATTTAACTATGTTCTTGAAGGGTCTGTAAAAATTTATATTAAGAATAATGAAATTATTTTAAATGAAGGAGATTCAATTTTCTTTGATGCAACTTGTAAACATGCAATGGTTGCTTTAAATGATAAACCTGTTAAATTTTTAGCAGTTTTAATGTAATTTTATATTTTTAAGAGTAATTAGTGTTTAATAGTAATGTTATGGTTAAATTTTATGTATGTTTTTAAGAGTAATTAGTGTTTAATAGTAATGTTATGGTTAAATTAAATTTTATTTATATTATTAATTTTATTTTTATATTTTGGATGATAAAATGACTTTTCTAGTTGATAAATTTGTTAACAGAGTTGAATTTGACTCTTATGAAGATTTTTATAATAATTTCGAATTTGTTGTACCGGATAATTTTAATTTTGGTTTTGATGTAGTGGATGTATATGCTGATATTGACCCAGAAAAATTAGCTTTAATTTGGTGTGATGATAGTGAAGAGAAAAAATTCACTTTTAGAGATATGAAAAAGTTAAGTAATCAAGCAGCTAATTTCTTTAAATCTCAAGGAATTTCTAAAGGAGATACTGTATTACTAACTCTTAAAAATCGTTTTGAGTTTTGGATTTGTATGGTTGCACTTCATAAGATAAATGCAATTGCTATTCCTGCAACTCATATGCTTAAACCTCATGATATTACATATCGTCTTCAAAAAGCAAATGTTAAAATGATTGTAACTATTGATGAAGATAATCTGCTAAATGATTTTACTAATTGTGCTGATGAATTAGGTATGGATATTAAAAAAGCTGTTGTAGCTAACCTTAACCGTGAGGGATGGTTAAATTTTAATGAAGAAATTAGTAAAATGGATGATGTTTATGAAAGACCAACTGGTAGTGAGGATAATTCTCATAATGATACTTTCTTAATTTATTTCTCCTCTGGAACTAGTGGGGAACCTAAAATGGTTGAACATGCTCATGATTATGCTCTTGGCCATATTCCTACAGCTAAATATTGGCAAAATGTTGTAGAAGATGGAATTCATCATACTGCATCTGATACTGGTTGGGGAAAAGCAGTTTGGGGTAATTTATATGGGCAATGGATTTCAGGAACTACTGTTTTTGTTTATGATTATGTTAGATTCAATGGTTTAGATTTAATTCAAAAACTTGTAGATTATAAAGTTAATACTTTCTGTGCACCTCCTACAATATTAAAATTCTTAATTAAAGAAGATTTATCTAAATTTGATTTATCTAATATTAAATATATAACTACTGCAGGTGAAACTTTACCTCCTGAAGTATTTAATCGTTTTAAAGAGTTAACTGGTTTAGAAATTAAAGAAGGCTTTGGTCAAACTGAAACCACTGTTTCATTAGCTACTTTTAAATGGTTAGATTCTCATCCAGGTTCTGTAGGTAAACCTTGTCCTGCTTTTGATATTAATCTTGTTGATAAAGAAGGAAATATTGTAGATATTGGGGATGAAGGTGAAATTACATTTAATATATCGGATAAACGTCCTGTAGGTTTATTTAAATCTTATTATAAAGATGAAGTTAAAACTAGTGGAGCTTGTCATGATGGTAGATACCATTGTGGTGATCAAGCATACTGTGATGAAGATGGTTATTTCCATTTTGTTGGAAGAAATGATGATGTAATTAAAAGTTCTGGATATCGTATTGGACCTTATGAAGTAGAATCTGCACTTATTTCTCATCCTTCTGTACTTGAATGTGCAGTAACTGCTTATCCTGATGATACTCGTGTTGAAATTGTTAAAGCATCTATTGTTTTAACAAAAGATTATGAACCAAGTGAAGAACTTACTAACGAATTGCAAAATCATGTTAAAAAAGCAACTGCGCCATATAAGTATCCTCGTATGATTGCTTATGTTGATGAGCTTCCTAAATCTACTAGTGGTAAAATTCAAAGAAAAGTTATTCGTGAAAATGATTTAAGAGCTTTAGGTAAATTATAATTTATTAAATTTTTACTATTTGTTAAAGTTTATTTACTTATTAAATTTTTGTTATTTAAAATAAAGTTATATATAATTAATGTGTTATGATATTATGAGTGAAATTCAAAAACCATATCCTATCATTAGTAAAAATAATTGTAAGGCATGTTTAAGATGTATTAGTGCATGTAGAAAAGAGTGTCTTGAATTAAGTAAAGAAATTAATGATAATGGTTATCAATATGCTAAATATCTTGGTGAAGGCTGTACTGGTTGTGGTGATTGTTATTACACATGTCCAGAACCATTAGCTATTGAAGTTCATATTCCAAAAAAGAATAGGGCTAATAAGGAGAACTAAAGAAAATAATTATGGAGATAAAATATGAGTGTTCAAATGGTAAAAGGTAATACTGCAGTTATTATTGGAGCATTATATGCAGGTTGTGATTGTTTCTTTGGTTATCCAATTACTCCTGCAAGTGAAATTTTACATGAAGCTTCTAAATACTTCCCTATGGTAGGTCGTAAGTTTGTTCAAGCTGAAAGTGAAGAAGCTTCTGTTAATATGATTTATGGTGGAGCTTCTACTGGTCATAGAGTTATGAGTGCATCTTCTGGACCTGGAATTAGTTTAATGCAAGAAGGATTTACTTACCTTGCAGGTGCAGAATTACCTGCAGTTATTGTTGATGTTATGAGGGCAGGTCCAGGGCTTGGTAATATTGGTCCTGAACAAGGAGATTATAATCAAATTGTTAAAGGTGGAGGTCATGGAAATTATAAAAATATTGTCCTTGCACCTAATAGTGTTCAAGAAATGTGTGATTTAACTATCAAGGCTTTTGAATTATCTAATAAATATAGAAATCCTGTTGTTGTTTTAGCAGATGCGGTTCTTGGACAAATGGCAGAACCTTTAAAATTTCCTAAAGAATCTATTAATCCTGAAATTGATAATACTTGGTCTGTAAGAGGTAATAGTGAAACTATGGAAAATCTTGTTACTTCTATTTTCTTAGATTTTAATCAATTAGAAGAATTTAATTTCCAAATTCAAGAGAAATATGATAAAATTCAAGAAAATGAAGTTGAAGTTGAAGAATATATGACTGAAGATGCAGATATTGTTATTGTTTCTTATGGTACTAGTAGTAGATTATCTCGTTCTGCTGTTGATATTGCAAGAAAAAAAGGTATTAAATTAGGATTACTTAGACCAATTACTTTATTCCCATTCCCTAAAGATAGAATAGCAGAATTATCTGAAAATGGTGCTAGATTTGTTTCTGTTGAAATGAGTAATGGTCAATTAAAAGAAGATGTTAAAGCGGCTTCTTATCAGGATGATGTTGCTTTAGTAAATCGTATGGGTGGAAATGTAATTCAATTAAAAGACATCCTTAATAAAATTTATGAACTTAGTGGTATTGATGAGAAACACTCTTTAGGTAGTGATGAAAAAGATTTTGACCCATCTTACATTAAAGATAAACAATATAAAGATGAATTAGATAATGATAATCGTCATAATCACAGAATGGTGGATTAGGAGCTGTTAAAATGAGTGAAAATATCCAAGATGAAAGAATAATTAAAAAAGCTAATTCTTTATATGATAATTTTCCAAGAAAAGGTAATGATATTTATAATACTCACTACTGTGCAGGTTGTGGTCATGGTATTTTACATAAATTAATAACTGAAGTGATGGATGAACTTGAAATTCAAGATCGTTGTGTTATGATTTCTCCAGTAGGTTGTTCTGTATTTGCTTATTATTACTTTAACTGTGGTAATGTTCAAACAGCTCATGGTAGAGCTCCTGCAGTAGCTACTGGTATTTCTCGAGCAGAAGATAATGCTATTGTTATGAGTTATCAAGGAGATGGTGATTTAGCATCTATTGGTTTAAATGAAACTTTACAAGCTGCTAATCGTGGAGAAAAAATTGCTGTTTTCTTTGTAAATAATACTGTTTATGGTATGACTGGAGGACAAATGGCACCTACAACATTAGTAGGTGAAAAAACAATTACTTGTCAAAATGGAAGAGATCCAAATTATGCGGGTTATCCATTACATATGTGTGAATTATTAGATAATTTAAAAGCTCCTGTGTTTATTGAAAGAGTATCTTTAGCTAATCCTAAATTAATTCGTAAAGCTAAAATTGCGGTTAAAAAAGCTTTAACTATCCAAAAAGAAGGGAAAGGGTATTCTTTTGTTGAAGTTTTATCTCCTTGTCCAACTAATATTCGTCGGGATGTTAAAGGTGTTGAAGACTTTTTAATTAATGAAATGGGTAAAGAATTCCCAGTTAAAAGATTTAGAGATTTATCTAAAGAAAGAAATCCTGTTGAACGTAATATAAGTGATTTTTCTATAGAAACATTAGATAATATCTTTGGTGTTGATAGATCTAAAGAAATCAATAATATTGATGAAGAATTTGATGATTGTAAAGTTAAAATTGTAGGATTTGGTGGTCAAGGAGTTCTTAGTACTGGTCTTACTCTTGCTCAAGCAGCATGTAGTGAAGGTAAAGCAGTTTCTTGGTATCCAAGTTATGGGCCTGAACAAAGAGGTGGAACATCTAATTGTTCTGTAACTATCTCATCTAAAACTATTGGTTCTCCTGTAGTTGAAGAATGTGATGTTTTAATTGCTATGAATAAACCATCTCTTGAAAAATATTCTTTAGATGTATCCGAAAATGGTACTATTCTTTATGATTCTCGTGCTGGAAATTATGATAACACTAATCTTGAAGTTAAAGAAGGAGTAAAGATTATTTCAATTCCTGCAAGAGAGATAGCTACTAAAATAGGTAATCCAAAAGCAATGAATACAGCTATTTTAGGAGCTTTAATGGAATTAGGTAAAGATAGTCCAATATTATCTCAAGAAGCATTTAGAAATGGTATAAGGGATACTTTTGCATCTAAACCAAAACTTATTGATATAAATCTTGATGTTTTGGATGCTGGTGCAGAATGGTTAAGAGGGAATATTTAAATATTTTTTTATTTAATTCTTTTTTTATTTTATTTTCTTAATTTAAGATTTATTTTTTTAATTTATATTTTAGCTATTTTTTTTAATTTAATATTTATTTTTTTAATTTTTTTGTTTTTAGTAATTAATTTAAGTTTTATTTTTTTATCTTTTTTTATTTTTTCTACTTATGTTAATTTATATAA
>JAZLLL010000102.1:0-3211 GCA_045598125.1 Methanobrevibacter sp.
ATCTAAAATACAATATTAACAATAATCAAACGTTATCCTACAGGTTAAATCATAATTTAAAATATTAATCAATACAATATCAATATAAACAGAATATATTCATGTGATAAAATGTCAAAGAATTTATCAGATACAAATAAAAAAGAAATAATTCTAAAAGGTGCAAGAGAACATAATTTACAGAATTTAGATGTTACTATTCCAAGAGATAAATTTGTTGTAATTACTGGTTTAAGTGGATCTGGAAAATCTACCCTTGCATTTGATACCATTTATGCTGAAGGTCAAAGAAGATATGTAGAATCTTTATCTGCTTATGCAAGACAATTTTTAGGACAGATGAAGAAACCTGAAGTTGATTATATTGAAGGATTATCTCCAGCTATTTCTATAGATCAAAAAACAACAAAAGATAATCCTAGATCAACTGTAGGCACTATTACTGAAATTTATGATTATTTACGTTTATTATTTGCAAGAATCGGCATACCTCATTGTCCAAAATGTGGAAGAGAAATATCTCATCAAACTGTTGGGCAAATAGCTGAAACAATTATAGAAGAAGGAGAAGGAGTTAAAATACAATTACTTGCACCTGTGATTAAAGATAGAAAAGGAGAACATAAAGGAATAATAGAAGATTTTAGAAAAAATGGTTTTATAAGAGCTCGTATTGATGGTGAAATTAGAGATCTTGATGAAGAAATTAACTTAGGTAAAAATTTTAAACATACAATTGAACTTGTAGTTGACAGATTAATCATTAAAGAGGGAACTGATTTTAAAAGAAGACTTACCGATTCTCTTGAAACAACAACTAATTTTAGTGAAGGGTTAGTTAATGTAATTTTTAGTAAAAAAAATGAAAATGGAGAAAATATAAGTTATGAAAAACTTTATTCTGAAGATTTTGCATGTCCTGAATGTGGAATAAGTTTTGAAGAAATATCTCCCAGAATGTTTTCATTTAATGCACCACAAGGAGCATGTCCTGAATGTAATGGTATCGGAAGTAAAATGGAAATGAATCCTGATTTAGTTGTTCCAAATAAAAATCTTTCCCTTGAAGAAGGAGCTATTGTTCCATGGTTTAAATCAAGTACTAAAGATAATTATTATTATCAGATGCTTTTTGCAGTTTCTAATCATTTTAATTTTAGTATGGAAACTCCATTTAAAGATTTACCTGAAGAAATTCAAAATATAATTCTCTATGGAACTAATGAAAAAATAGAATTTTCATTTAAAAGAAGAAATCGTTCATATCATGTTAATCGTAAATTTGAAGGAGTAATTACAAGAATGGAAAGATTATATATTGAAACTAAATCAAATTATAATCGTAAATATATATCTAAATTTATGAGTGATAGAAAATGTCATGTATGTGGTGGTAAAAGACTTCGTCCTGAAGCATTAGCAGTTACTATTGGAGATAAATCTATTATTGATATTTGTGATATGGCTATTAAAGATAGTTATCTATTCTTCCAAGAATTAGAACTTACTGAAAGACAAAATTTCATTGGAAAAGAGATTTTAAAAGAAATTAAAGCAAGATTAAAATTTTTAGTAGATGTTGGTTTAGATTATATATCTATGAGTAGAGCTTCAGGTACTTTATCTGGTGGTGAAGCTCAAAGAATTCGATTAGCTACTCAAATAGGTTCTGGTTTAGTAGGAGTTTTATATATTCTTGATGAACCAAGTATAGGT
The DNA here is from genome assembly GCA_045598125.1 of Methanobrevibacter sp. Taxonomy (GTDB): domain Archaea; phylum Methanobacteriota; class Methanobacteria; order Methanobacteriales; family Methanobacteriaceae; genus Methanobrevibacter. The sequence goes on from JAZLLL010000102.1 coordinate 1,717, forward strand.
CTTCATCAAAGAGATAATCAGAAACTTATTGAAACATTAAAACATCTTAGAGATATAGGGAATACATTAATTGTTGTTGAACATGATGAAGAAACTATGCTTTCTGCAGATTATTTAATCGATATAGGTCCTGGTGCTGGAGAACATGGAGGAAAAATTGTTGCAATTGGAACTCCTGATGATATTATTAAATCACCTGTATCTATAACAGGAAAATATTTATCTGGTGAAAAAACAATTCCTATTAATGAGAATCGTAGAACAAGCAATGGTAATTATTTAACCATTAAAGGAGCACAACATAATAATCTTAAAAATATTGATGTAAATATTCCTTTAGGTATATTTACCTGTGTTACTGGAGTTAGTGGATCTGGAAAAAGTAGTTTAATTAATCAAGTATTATATAAAGGATTATCTACTAAAATTAATAGAAAATATATGCATGCCGGAAAACATGATTCTATTGAAGGAACAGAAAATATTGATAAAGTAATTAGAATTACTCAAACCCCTATTGGTAGAACTCCTCGTTCAAATCCAGCTACCTATACTGGTGTTTTTACTCCAATTAGAGAATTATTTGCTGAAACTCCAGAAGCTAAAGCAAGAGGATATAAACCAGGACGATTTAGTTTTAATGTAAAAGGTGGAAGATGTGAATCTTGTTTTGGTGATGGAATTATACAAATAGAAATGCATTTTTTAGCAGATGTTTTTGTACCATGTGAAGTCTGTAAAGGCCGTAGATATAATGAAGAAACATTAGATATTCGTTATAAAGGTAAAAATATTTATGAAGTTTTAGAAATGACTGTTGATGAAGCTTTAGCGTTTTTTGAAAATGTTCCAAAAATAAGTAAAAAACTTCAAACTTTATCTGATGTGGGTTTAGGATATATCAAACTTGGACAACCAGCGACTACTTTATCTGGTGGTGAAGCTCAAAGAGTAAAATTAGCAAAAGAGCTTTCAAAAGTAGGTACTGGAAATACTTTATATATTCTTGATGAACCTACAACAGGACTTCATTTTGATGATATTAAAAGATTACTTAATGTTTTAGATAGATTAACAGAAAAAGGAAATACTGTTGTTGTAATAGAACATAATTTAGATGTTATTAAAACTGCAGATTATATTATTGATCTTGGTCCTGAAGGTGGAGATGGTGGAGGAGAAGTAATAGCTACTGGAACTCCAGAAGAAGTATCTAAAACTAATACTTATACTGGAAAATTCTTAAAAGAAGTTTTAGAAAAATAAATTATTTAATAGAATATAGGTTATTTAAATAATTATTCTAAATAGCTTATTTTTCTTATTTAATATTATTTATTATTTTATTTAGATATGATTTTTTTACTTACTTTTATTTATTTAATAAATCAAATCTTCTTTTAGCTATTTTTCTAACATATTTATCTTCATCATTGTTTGAAATATCTTTTAATAAAGATCTGTTTGTAATATTTTTACATGCAATTTCTCTTAT
>JAZLLL010000103.1:0-2217 GCA_045598125.1 Methanobrevibacter sp.
ATTTTAATTTTTATATTCAATATAAATATTATATTTCAATTTCTAATTTTAATTCATTACCATCTTTAAAACCATATTTATCTCTTAATTTTTCTTTTGATATGAATTCAAGATAGTTTTCAGTATGTGTTGTTTTATCAGGAAATACTATTGCACCTGTTATTTCTCCGTTTAATATAGCTTTGATATATCTTACCCCACCAAATCCTTCATCTGGTTTTATAATATTTTTACAACTATTTTTCATTAATTTTATATCTTCTAATTTTTCTTCATCGACTATTAAATTTAATGTTCCTGGAAATGGGGTAAAACCACATTTTTCCATAAATTGATTTTTATAAAATTCTTGACTTAAAAAATAAGCTGCTTTTCCTAATCCAGTTGTTACTATTCCTGTAAGTTCCATCATATCTAACTCTTTATAATTTACTTTAATTATTACTTTATCTTTTTTATATTAGTTATTAAATTCAATAAAAGAACTCCTATCTGATGAGATAAAATGTCTTATTGAACTAGCATTTCTATCTTCAAATTCTATATTTAGAAGATGATTTTTTGTCTTTGAAGTATAATTTCCTTCTTTTATATTTCTTATATTGAATGTTCCAATTATTTCATCATCTAATGATATTGTATACTTTGATTTACTATCGAATATACCAATGGATGATGCAATTGTTTTATTGTCTAATGTTATTACAAATGCTTTTGCATTTTCTGTTTTAGAACTTATATCGAATTTAACATTTCCTGTCATATTACTTTCTGTTAAATTAGTGGATTTTATTTTATGTATTACACTTGCTTTTGAGAAAATATCAGGTATTCTACTATTGGCTATTATTTCACCACTTATAAGGTTTAAAGATTTTTTAAGTTGAGAAGGTATTCTAAATGTATTTGCTTCTCCATCTCGGGTATTGTTTACTTTATATACTTCACCATTAATTATTATTGTATCATTTGAAGACATTTCCATTGTACTTAAAGCATCTTCTGGTATCCTTATTATGTTAGTTTCATTTTCTATTGCACTATCTATTGTATAAGGGCCTCTTGCTGAAATTGCTTCTGTTGTATCAGTTGATAAAATAAGATTTCTTGAGGTAGGTTCTATTGATATTTTACTATCTGTAATTGTTGCTACTGATAAGAAGCTTGTAAGCATTAATATTAATATTAATCCAGAAATAAGCACTGGAAAATGCATTTTTATAATTGATTTCATTGTAGGCGCAAATGATCCTTTTCTTAAAATATGTAAGGATTTTGAAATTGTTTTTATTAGATTATATATAGTAATTATAATTCCAACTATAAATATTCCCACTGCTAGTATAAGTGGAATTGCAGATACAAAGAATATTATAAATATTCCTAATATTAAAAGGGAAAATCCCATAATTGTCATCCTGATATATCCACCTAGAGTATCCATCATTGTAACTCTACCGTAGTTAACAGCTCTATCAATAATAGTTCTAACTACTTCATTAGCCATTTTGTTTAAATCGGCAAGTGGGGACATATCGTGTTTTATATCTCCAATATCAACTTCTAAAATTTTAATTCCATGGATATCTGCATCTAAAACAATTCCTACATCTACTCCATAGTCATTTTCAAATTTAATTTTATTTAATGCGGATCTTTTTCCTGCAAATTGCCCACTTAATGGTTGTTCAAAATTTACTTCTGGAAAGAAAAAACCAAGTAAAGGTTTTGCAGTTAATTCAGTTACACGCCCACTTTCTCTTGAAAATTTTGTTTTTGTAATGTCTGTTCTGTTTTCTAATATTGGTCTTATCATTACATCTATTTTTTTTGTATTTAAATTTGAAATATCTGCATCAATAAAAGCTAAAATATCTCCTTTAGAATTTTTAAATCCTGTTTTTATAGCAGATCCTTTTCCTTGATTAGTTTCATGATTTATAACTATTGCTCCTGCTTTTTCTGCTTCTTCTTTTGTTCTATCAATGGATCCATCATTTACTACAATAACTTCATCTACATATGATAGTTTTTTTGTAACTTTTACTACTTGAGCTACAGTTTCTTCTTCATTAAAAGCAGGAATAATTACAGATACATGTTGTTTTTTATCTGTTTTTTTTATTGTAGCAAGTAAAAGAACTAATATTACAACTAACCAAGACATTTATACCTCATCCTAATATTAATATTTTATAATTTTTAATGTATAAAGCT
>JAZLLL010000104.1:0-4099 GCA_045598125.1 Methanobrevibacter sp.
TAAAAAAACAATCAATAATTCAAAAAATAATGATTATTAAAAATATATAAGAATAATAAAAGTGGTATAATAATGAAGGGATGCTATTGTTTAATCATTTATATGAGTAAAAGTGATAAATTAAATATAGGTAATCTATATGAAGAACTTAAATTTAAGAAAGGTTGGTATGTTTACATAGGATCAGCTATGAATTCTCTCATTCCACGAATAAATAGACATCTTAGTGAAGATAAAAAGATGCATTGGCATATTGATTATTTATTAAAAAGTGAAAATACATCTATAAAAGATGTTTTATTTAGTATATCTGATAAAAAAATAGAATGTGAACTTGCAAAAGAAATTTCACAATTTGGAGAAGAAATAATTAATTTTGGATGTTCTGATTGTAAGTGTAACTCACATTTAATTTATTTTTCAAGAAAAAAAGATGCAACAAATGCAATTAAAAATGCATATCATTCATTAGATACTCAATATCATAATTTAAACTATTTTAAAAATAAATTAATTTAAATTTAAAAATAATAAATAAATTAAGATTTAAAATCCTAATTAAAAAAAAATAAATAAACTAATATTTATTTAAAATTTGTTGCTCTTTTCTCAAAGTAAGCTTTAGGATGAGCACAAACCGGACAGATTTCTAAAGCATCTTGTCCTTTGTAGATATGTCCACAGTTAGAACATTTCCATTCAATTTCTTCAGATTTATTAAAGATAGTACCATTTTCAAGATTTTTAAGTAAGGTTCTGTATCTTTCTTCATGCTCTTTTTCAATAGCACCAACAGATTCAAATAGGAATGCAATTTTGTCAAATCCTTCTTCTTTAGCTTCTTTTGCAAATTGAGCATACATATTTGTCCATTCAAAATTTTCACCATCGGCTGCATCATTAAGATTAGTTATAGTGTCAGGAACATTTTCGTCATGTAAAATTTTAAACCAAATCTTAGCATGTTCTTTTTCATTTTTAGAAGTTTCTAAAAATATGTTAGATAACTGAACATAACCCTCTTTTTTAGCTTTACTTGCATAATACTGATATTTAGTATGTGCTTTAGATTCTCCTGCAAATGCAGTTTCTAAGTTTTTTAAAGTTTTAGTACCTTTTAAATCGACCATAATAATCACATCAATTTTTAAGTAAATTATAATTTATAAATTTTAATATTTAAATAATTCTATTTAATTCGAACAATATTTAAGTAAAAAAATTAAACAACATTAAGATATATTAAATAAAGTTGAACCATAGTAATTAAATTAATTTATATTAAATAAGTTAATTTATAATAGTTTAGTAAATTAAATATTAAAACTAACTTTTAGAAATTAATTGCCATAATCTCCATACAGATAAACGATTCATTTTAGATATTGCTCTTTGAATAGGAATTTCCATAGGACAAACTTCCTCACACAATAAGGATTTAGCACATCCCGAATAAAAATGATTATTATAATTATTTTTAAGTTGTTTAGAATGTTCTTTATTTTTTTCTTGTAAGCTAAATTTAAGAGAATTTATAGCTAATGGAACTCCCTTAAATAAATCTCCAGAGTTATAATTAGGACATGCTACTAAACAGCACCCACACATCAAACATAAAGACATTTCATACTCAGATTGAATATTATTTAAATTTATTTTAGCATCACTTTCAATCCATTGATTTAATGATTTTAATGATCCATATATCTCTTCTTTATCTACTATTAAATCAGAAATAATTGGAAATTTAGGGAAAGGTTCTAATAATATTTCATTTCCATTTTCTTTTACTTCATCATTAAGAAAAGTTGTACAAGCTAACTTGGGTAATTTATTAATTAAAATACCACATTCCCCACATAATCCTTGTAAACAACTACATGAGAATTTAATAGGATTTACGATATTACCCTCAATAGTTATAATTTCATCTTGATTATTAATTTTTTCTAATAAAGAAAGTATAGGAATATTTAAATCACCTTCATATTCAAATTTCTCAAGATAACTTTCTTCATCTTTATTTTTTTGACGTTTAATAATAACAATTACTTTTTCACCCATATTTTCACCTATTTAAAAGAAATCTCGATATTACCATTTTTAAAGATTAATGAAGTAGTTTTCTTAAAGTTTTCATCATCTAAATCAGGATACTCTATTCTTTGATGAGATCCCCTACTTTCTTTTCTATTTAATGCTGCTAGAACCATAGCTTTTCCAAGCAAAATCAAACTTGGTAATCTATTATAAGAATAATAATCAGCTCTTGAATTAAAATCCTTAGCTAATTTTTCCATATTAGAAAGGTCTTCATAAGCTTTATTTAAATCTTTTTCATTCCTGTAAATACTTAATGAATTATTCATTATTTTAGCCAAATCTTCTTCAAGTTTATAATATAAAAAATTACAATCTTCTTTTTTAGACCATACATTAAATTTTTCCTTTTCCTCTTCAAGAATAATATTAACTAAATTATCATCAGATTGAGTACTATTATATTTTAATGCAGATTCTGCTGCTATCCATCCACCATTAACTGCACCTAATAAAGAATTACCTCCTAAACGATTAGCTCCATGATATTGAGAAGAACATTCTCCAGCAGCAAATAATCCTTTAATATTTGTTTTATGATATTCATCTGTTTTAATTCCTCCCATAAAATAGTGGACTCCTGGATAAACAGGAATTGGCTCTTCACATGGATTTAACTTAAGATATCTTATACAAGTTCTATAAACTTCATCAAGTTTAGATATAATAAATTCATCAGGCAAATGACTAATATCCAAATAAACTTGATTTTTACCACCAATCCCTAAATCCAAATCATTACAAACTTTATAAATACTTTGAGATACAACATCACGAGGCATTAAAGCACCGAATTCTGGATACCACTCTTCCATAAAATACCACGGTTTTCCATCTTTTATAACATATAATCTTCCACCTTCACCACGTGCGGCTTCTGTTACTAATAATCGCTTAATTGGGGTGTTAATTGTAGTTGGATGAAACTGAACCATTTCTAAATTAGCTAACTCAACCCCTTGTGTGAATAATTTAGCAGTTACATAACCATCATTATGAGTAGATCCTGAAGTTTTACCAAAAAGTTTATTCATACCTCCAGTAGCTACAATAACACTATTTGCTTTAAATGCTTTAATTTCATTAGTATTTTCATTAAATAAAATTGCACCAATACACTCATCATTCTTTATAACTAAAGATAAAAATTTCCATGGTTTAATATATTTTAAGGAACCTTCAGCTTCTTTTTTTCTACATAACGCTGTGAGAGAAGATACTATTTGTTTACCAGTTCTTGAACTTGCATATGCAGTACGCTTGTTCTTTTGACCACCAAAGTTACGTAAATCAATATTTCCTTTCTTATCTCTTGTAAAACTTACTCCAATTTCTGAAAGCCATTTTAAAATAATAGGAGCATTAGAAACAAGTTTTTTAACTGCTTTCTCATTATTAATTCCTTTTCCCCCATTAATTGTATCATTAAAATGATCTTGGGTAGAATCATTTTCCCCTTTTGTATTTAAAGAAGCATTAATACCACCCATAGCCATAACTGATTGTGATCTTTCAGAAGGAGCGGGAGAAGCTAAAATTACATTTACACCACTTTCACAAGATTTAATAGCTGCAGTTAAACCTGCAATTCCAGAACCAATAATTAATATATTTTTCATAAATTTCACACAAACTTAATATTAAATTACAAAATATAAGAATTCACCAATAAATATTATTAATAAAAATACAACTAAAATAATATTTGAAAGATGACGAGAATATTTATAATCACCTTCCCCTAATAAAAATCCTAAAGATACAAGTAAACGAGGTATACTGACGGATAAATGTATTAATATTAAAATAGCTACTAAACTATCAAGAAGAATATGGATTAATCCATCTTGTAAAGTAGATACAAGATAAACAGGAGATATTATAATATAGTTGATATGAAGAATTATGAATATTACCATCAATATTCCTGAAACTAATTGAATTAAAGTATCTGTATTAATAAAGTTCAATTTAAGCATCCTATTTTTAAATCTCTTTT
>JAZLLL010000105.1:0-4043 GCA_045598125.1 Methanobrevibacter sp.
CTTTTATTAATTTTAAAAATTATAAAGAATAATATAATAAAATTTTTATTAGTTATTTATTTGATAATTTTTTATTATAATCAATTTATTAAAATTCAGGAGAAATTATATGTATCAATATGAAAATGAGGTTTCTCACTTTAATGATTTAATGAAAACTCATAATGACTGGATGAGAGATAGTATAAATCTTATTGCAAGTGAGAATATTACAAGTAATCAAGTTAAAACTGCTATGGTTTCTGATTTATCTCATAGATATGCAGAAGGTCAAGCTTATGAAAGATTATATGAAGGTTGTATTTACATTGATCAAATTGAAGAGCTAACTATTAACTTATCTAAAAAATTATTTAATACTACTTATGCTAATGTTCAACCAGTTTCTGGTGTAACTGCTAATCTCGCGAGTTTCTTTGCATTTGGAGATTATGGGGATAAGATGATGGCTATGAATATTCCATATGGTGGACATATTTCTCATGCAAGTGTAAGTGCAGCAGGTATTAGAGGATTAAAAACTTTAGATCATCCTTTTAACCCTGAAATTATGAATATTGATATTGATGCAATGAATAAAATGATTCTTGAAGAAAAACCTAAAATTATTCTTTTTGGAGGAAGTTTATTCTTATTCCCACATCCTGTTAAAGAAGCAGTAGATGCAGCTCAAGAAGTGGGAGCTACTATTTTATATGATGCAGCTCATGTTCTTGGTTTAATCGCAGGTGGACAATTCCAAGATCCTTTAAAAGAAGGAGCAGAAGCAATGATGGGAAGTACTCATAAAACATTCCCAGGTACACAAGGTGGAATTATTTTATCTAAAGAAGAAAACAAAAAACTTATTGATGAAGCTGTTTTCCCTGGTGTTGTAAGTAACCATCACCTTCACCATTTAGCTGGTTTAGGTATAGCTACTGCTGAAATGTTAGAATTTGGAGAAGATTATGCTAAACAAACTATTAAAAATGCTAAAGCATTAGCTGGTGCACTTGCAGAAGAAGGATTTAATGTAATGTGTGAGGATTTAGGTTATACTGAATCTCATCAAGTAGCTATGGATGTATCTAATGTTAAAAGAGCTACTATTTTAGCAAAAGAACTTCAATCTAATAATGTCATATTAAATAAAAATCTTATTCCTGGAGATAATGTAAATAATAGTGATGATCCTTCAGGTATTAGAATAGGAACTCAGGAAGTTACTAGAAGAGGTATGAAAGAAAGTGAAATGTCTGAAATAGCTAATTTCATTAAGAGAGTAGCTATGGATGATGCTGATATTAAAGATGAAGTTAGTGAATTTATGAATCAATATAAAACTATTCATTATGCTTTTAAAGAAGAAGAAGGATACAAGTATATTGAATACTAGACTTAATATCTTATAGCTATTTTTTAGCTATATTTTTTTATTTTATTAAATTTAAGTATCTAACTTTTTTAACTATTATTAATCATATCAATTATTTTATATTATAATGGATGATATTATGCGTATTGCTTGGGCTTTTACTGGTGCAGGTCATTTATTAAAAGAAAGTGTTGAAGCTATGGAGAAAGTAGCTGAAGATAATGATATCACTGTATTTTTATCACATGCCGGTGAAGAAGTTTTAAAAATGTATGGACTTTTTGAATGTGTAAAAGCTGTTACTGGTGGCCGTTATAGAGAATTAGCTAAAGATAATGATCAAAGATTTTCTTTTCCAATCACAGGTAGACTTTCTTTAGGTAAATATGATTTACTTGTTGTATCTCCTGCTACTGCTAATACTGTAGCTAAAATTGTTTATGGAATATCTGATACTCTTGTAACTAATGCTGTAGCTCAAGCTGGAAAAGGTGGAGTTAAAACTTATATTGTTCCTGTAGATATTGAAGAAGGGGATATTGAAACTATTTTACCTTCAAAGTTAGAGTTAGAAAATTGTAAAGATTGTGATATTTGCGAAGCAGCTGAAATTTGTCCAAATGAAGCGATTATCCCAAAAGAAGAAATTAATCTTTTAAAATGTATTGGATGTGGAGTTTGTAAAGATAGTTGTTCTTATGGTGCTGTCTTAGCAGGTAAAATTATTACAATGCATATGAGACCAATTGATATTGAAAATACTCGTAAATTATCTAAAATTGAAGGAATTGATATTTTTGAAAATCCTCAAGAACTTTTAGATTCTATTTAATTTACTTTTTTAGAAACTAATGGAAAATAATTAGTTATCTTTTATTTTTTCAATACTCTTTATTAAAAATAAAAATAATATTCATGTTTAATTAATAATAAGTAAGGGATTTTATGAGAGAGAAGTATTCTTGGATTCAATATAAACTACATATTATTATACTTATTATAGTAGTTATATCTACTTTAATTGGTGTTAAAGAGATTAAATTGACAAATAATATGGTTATTTTGATAATTCCTTTTATTTATTCATTAATTTTAGGTTTATTAGTTTATTTAGCGAAACCTATTAAATTTATTGGTAAAGAGCAGGTTAAATTTTCTGAGAATTTTATGGTTTTACTGTTAGGTGTTTTAATAGCTAAATTGGCTGTTTCTTGTGGTCAATCTATTTTTACAGTTTTTAATTTTGGTTCAGCTTTAATTTTACAACAGATAGGTGATTTAGGAACTTTAATTGTAATTCCTCTTGCTTTAATTTTAGGATTTAAGCGAGAAAGTATTGGTATGGGTACTTCTATTTGTCGTGAACCTTCTTTAAGTATTATTGGTGATATATTTGGAGTAAAATCTGATGAATTTAATGGTGTTTTGATTATTTTAATAATTGGGTCTATATTAGGTGCAATTTTTATAAATATATTAACTAGTGTTTGTATTTCCTTTTTACCAATTCATCCTTATGCTTATGCAATGGCTTCTGGTGTAGGTAGTGTAAGTATGAGTACTGCTAGTCTAACTTCTCTTACTGGAATGTTTCCCTCTATGGCTACTGATTTAGAGGCATTAACTGCTTGTAGTAATATTTTATCCACAGTTTTTGGTATTTATCTAACTATTTTTGTCTCAATTCCTCTTGCTGAAGTTGTTTACAAATATTTAAATCCAATTTTAGGTAAGAAAGAAAAGTCTGCTGATTATTTGCATGCTTTAGAAGATAATGATAATAGTTCTTATGTTGAAAATAATAAATTTGATTTTTCACTTGCTGATGTAAATTTTACAAATATTAAAAAATGTTTTATTTTACTCATGATTTTCTCTTTAATTACTTCATTGGGTACTTGGTTAGGTTTAAACAATTCTTTTATAAATATTTTTGTTGGAATGATTATTATCTCAGTAATTACTATTGTGGGAATGATTATTAGTGCTACTCTTCCATATAAGATTCCATCAATTGTTTATATTAGTTTAATTGGTATTCTTTTAGTTATCCCAGGAGTTCCAACAGCTGATTTAATTTCTTATTATGTTTCATATGTTGATTTAACTGTTATTTGTATTGTTTTTATGGCTTATGTAGGTGTAGCTATTGGGGAGGATTGGCAAATATTTAAGAAAATTGGTCTAAAAGGAATTGTAATTACATTTTTTGTAATTGCTGGAACTTTTTTAGGTTCTGCTTTAATTGCTCAATTAGTTTTAACTTTAACTAATTTTGTTTAAATTAGCTATTTTTAAATTAATTCTATTTTATCATTTTTATTAAAATCATAATTTTTAATATTTTTTTTATCAATTTCTATTATGTATTTTGCAGGTAATTTAGGTGTATAAAATTTCCATGGTTTTAAAGTTACTATTTCAAAGATTTCATTATTATATCCAATAAATATAATTACTATTTCAAATCTCATGAAACAAGTGTGAATAGCTGATCTTTTTCTATTTTTTGATTTAGGGATTTCAAATAATAATGGAATTTTACAACTTTTTTTAAACATCAATCCTTTTAATCTTGATGAATAATTATTAGCTATTTTTACATTATAACTTTTTAATTTTTTGTTTTTTTCATCAGTTTTTTTTATTATTTTTTTTACTTTCATTTTTATCAATTTTAGAAAAA
>JAZLLL010000106.1:0-3910 GCA_045598125.1 Methanobrevibacter sp.
AAAAAAAACTATAAAAAAATTTATAAAAATTAATAAAAAACTAAAAAATTTTTACAAAACTAATAAAAGGTGCAAAAATGAAAGTAATTGGAATTTGTGGAAGTCCACGAGAAGGAGCAAGTGAATACTTACTTAAAAAAGCATTGAATGATATAAAAAGTAAGAACATAGAAGTAAATTTTATTAGTGTAAGAGAAAAAGAAATAAATCCATGTACTCATTGTAGTTGGTGTGAAAATCATGATGAATGTTTAATAAAAGATGATTGGGAAGAATTAAGCAAATTATTAAAAGAAGCCGATGGAATTATAATAGCTAGTCCTATACATTTTGGAAGTATTTCTGCTCAAGCAAAAGCAGTTATAGACAGATGCCAATCCTTAATAATGGAAGATATAAATATATTCAAAGGAAAAATTGGAATGAGTATTGTTGTTGGAGGCGATAGATCTGGAGGGCAAGAACTAGCTATTCAACAAATTAACACATTTTATTTATTAAATGGAATTATACCAGTAAGTGGAGGAGCATTTGGAGCTAATTTAGGAGCATGTCTCTGGTCACAAGATAATGGAGCTCAAGGAATAAAAGAAGACATTTATGGGTTAAAAACATTAGATATGACCTTAAATAAATTTAAAGATTTCTTAATTAACTTTAAAAAATGGTAGATAAAAACCATTTTAAAAAAAAATAGCTAAAATATTAACAAAATAAAAATTTAAAGTATAATATAAAAATTTAAAAGAAAAAATTATAAAAGAAATACAAATTAATTTAAATAATAAAAACAAAGTATTACATATAAAAGAATTTTAAAAAATTAAGGGTTAAAAATTAAGGGAATGTATAATATGACAACTGTAAAAGCAGGTGTTGAATATAGAATTAAATATGATGATTCAACATTCTTATTAGATGAGAAAAAATTTAATCTTTTAAGTTATATTAATGATTCAGGATCCATTACAGAAGCAGCTAAAAGATCAAAAATTTCATACAGAACTGCACTTAATTATATTGCAAAAATTGAATCTACCTTAAACATATCTATTGTAAATACTAGTAAAGGAGGTAGTGGTGGTGGAGGTAGTACTAAACTATCTAATGAAGGTTTGCAAATCCTAAAAGAATGTCAAAAAATAAAAGCAATTATTGAACTTCACAAAGAAGTAAATGAAATCGAAGCAGAAGTATATGAAATTAATGAAGAAAAAGGGATTATGAATATCAAAACTGCTACAGATATTATTCTTACTCTTAAAATAAATAAAGATTATAAAATAGGAGATAAGATTCTTGCTTTAGTCAGCTATGATAATATTTTTATAATGTTAGAGCCACATAAAACCAGTATAAAAAATGTTTATAAAGGTAAAATCACTGAAATGAGCTTAGAAAATGATTTAATTCGTGTGAAGACAAATATTGGTATTGATGTTTATTGCGACATTACTGTCTCAGCATCAAATGAATTAAATCTTAGTTTAGGAAAGGAGATTTATATTGGATTTAAAGCCCTATCAATAGCTATTTTAAAGCTATAAATTATACCATTATTGGATTTAAAGCCCTATCAATAGCTATTTTAAAGCTATAAATTATACCCATTAAATTATAATTACATAAAAATTAATATTTAATAAATAACTTTAAAAGTATTCTATAATAAAGGTGATACAATTTTAAAAATAGAAGTTGATTCCAATAAATGTACTGCTTGTGGTAACTGTAAAGAAATTTGCCCAAAAGGAGGGTTTATTTGGACAATTGAAGATATTGCATATGTATCTAACTTAGAATACTGTCATGTATGTACTCTATGTGCAATGAAATGTGGTCCAGATGCTATTAAAATCATAAGAAACTCAACTGAATAAACTAACAGATATAAAAACAATTATACTTAAGGAAATATCACAATGACAAGAAAAGCAACAGTTTCAAGAAAAACATCTGAAACTGATATTAAAATAGAACTGAATATAGATGGTAGTGGAAAATACGAAATTGATACAGGAGTTAATTTTTTTAATCATATGCTCGAATCATTTTCAAGACATAGTTTTATTGACTTAAAAATTCAAGCCAAGGGTGATGTTGAAATAGATGACCATCACACTGTTGAAGATGTTGGAATTTTACTTGGTGATGCATTTTATCAAGCTATTGGAGATAAAAAAGGTATAAGGAGAATGGGACATGCTATTGTACCTATGGATGATTCTGTATCCACAATAGCTATTGATATTAGTGGACGTAGCTATTGTAATATGAATTTTGACTTTAAAAATGATAAAATCGGAGATATGACCTCTAATATAATTATTCACTTTTTTGAATCATTTTCAAGTAGTGCTAAATTAAATATTTATGGAATCGCTAATGGAGTCAATGATCATCATAAAGCAGAAGCTATTTTCAAAGCATTTGCAAAAGCATTATATGATGCTTGTAAAATTGAACACGATGAAATTTTAAGTACAAAAGGAGTATTATAACTCCATTCTCTTTTTTTAATAATAATCTGCTTCTTTAAGATTAATCTATTCTTTTAACCTATTCTTTTAATCTAATTTAAAAAAAGTCTATTTTAAATATTTAAAACAATAGTTAATCAATTTATAAAAATCAAGCATAATAATTAATATTTTAGAAGTTTTAAAATAATTTGAACATTTACGAACATCTTAATAATATAATTTAAAAAAAATAAAACATTCTATAATATAATTTAAAGATATATAGTTTAAAAATAGTGGAATTTTAAAAATAAAAAAATAAAAGTTCTTTAATTTAATTTGATTTGAGATTTGATTTGATTTGAATTGAGTAAAAGAACTTTTTAAAAAAGATATAGACTTAAAGTCTAAAAAGAATTAAATAAAGTAGTTAAAAACTACCTTAAATAAAATTTTAAAGCAACAAACTTATTCTGGTTTACAGATTAAGTCAGTTTTACGACCACGGTTACCTTCTTTCATGTGAGGGGTTCTTAAAACAGTGTCATTTGCTTTTTCAATTTCTCTTGCTTCAGCAGCTAATTCTGCAGCACATCTTGCCATTTCGTGAGCAGCAGCTACGAGAGGGATGAAGTTTTCGAAACCTTTAGTCATGAAACAACCTTTCATGTCTAAGTTTGCAACAGCACCAGCCATTTCGTAAGCAGCAATTGCTTTAGCTTTTGCATATGGGTTTGCAAATTCAGCAGCATCAACAGCTTTATTAGCAGTAATAATAAGTTTAGGTAATTCAAGGTCTTTACCTGCATCAGCAGCATCAATTAAATCATCAATAGTGAATTGAACTAATCTTAATGCACCGGTAGCAGCTAAAACTTTAATAATATTAGCATTGAAGTCAGCCATTTCAGTTGGGTCTAACCATTCTCTTTTTGCACCAATCATTGGGTCAGCCATTACAATAATGTAACCTAAACCTTGTTCATCCATTTCATCTTTTTTACCTTTACCAGGTGCATCACCGATAATTACAGCAGGAATATCTTTTTCAGATAATAATTCTCTTGCTCTAGCAGGACCAGGAGCTCCTGGGTTAGGACTAATAAAGATACAGAAGTCAGGTGCCCATTCATCGATTTTAGGAACAACATCTTCTACTTGTTCTGGGTTCATTTTTGCACCAGATCCAAATACTCTAACATCGATGTTTGGTCTGTCTGCTCTTTCGTCAAGCAATAAGTCTAATACTGGTGAAGTACCAATATTTCCAGATTTGATTATTCCAATTTTAACAACCATAATATCACAATAATAAATATAGATTTTACTTATTAAATAGTTTTGTCTAAAATTTTAAATCAAAACATTTATATAATAGAAAAAATAATTGAGGAATTATAAAAATTTTAAAATAATTTAAAAAAATATTAAACAAAATTAAATTTTAA
>JAZLLL010000107.1:0-4919 GCA_045598125.1 Methanobrevibacter sp.
AATAACAATTATAATATATAATAATTTAATTTAACTTTATAATAATCTTTTATAATATTTATATATTAATCTAAAAATAATTTTTAATTAAATAAACTACAAATTTATACTTAAAATGATAAAAAATAGATTAATAATCCCATTAGATAATAAACTAACATCAAATAAGTTAAATAATAAATTACAATAATATAATAAAAATTTATTTTTTATTTAAAATATAATAAATAGATCTTAAAGGAATATTCTCTTTTTCAGCTATTTCTTTTGGTTTAAAACCTTTTTCCCTCATTTGACGAATTTTTTCACGAGTTTCATCATCATATTTCTTTTTATAATTATTTAATTTAAAATATTTAGGATATCTTGATTTAAGATAATGGACTTTTTTTAAAGAAATACCTAATTCTTGAGATACTTCTTTTGGAGATTTCCCATTTTTAAGTAAATCTACAACTTGGTTAATTTCATCCTCAGAATACTTAGTTTTTTGACCATAATTATATTTAATTTCAACAGCAATATTTAGTTTACTTAAAGCATCCAAATATTTTGGAGAAATCCTATTATATAAACTAGGAGGACAAGTTATTTTTTTTAAAGAAGGATAAGTGTTCATAAGGCGGATAATCCTACTTGAAGTTAATTGTTCACTAATATGAACCTCCCATGCAGTGACTTCATAACCAGAATCTGCTTTTAAAGGTTTTTCATCAAAAAAATCAAAATCATCTTCAAGTGAATCAAAATCTAAATCATCAAAATTATCATAATCCTTATTAATATTATTAAAATTTAAATCATTAGAATCATCAAAATCCCAATCATCATCAAAATCTTCATATTCAAAATCATCCATATTAATAAATCCTTAATTTGTAATTAAATCTAAAAATTTACCTGCATTTTTACTACGAGGTCTCTGAATATTTTTAACTTTCTCAATTTCATTAATAACTGCTTTTTTAGGAACTTTAAAAGCAAAAGCCACCTCAGGAATAGAAAATTTATCTGAAGCTCTAAATACAATAGCTGGACCTAAAGCCATGTAATTTAATTTAATATTGGAATTTTTAATTTGTTTTTCAAGTTTAAATTTTTTAAATAATATTAAATCCATTTCGGGAACTGCTAAAATATGTTCATTTTCTTTTTCTTGTAATAATTTAACAACATTTTTATGAGGATTTTGGAAAATTTTACGTTGCTGTCTATCAATATCTCCACGAATATAGGGAAAAGGACCACCATAACGTTTACGTCTATCATTAGAAGTACATAAATAATATTTAAAAAGATCCCATAAAATTAAAGTTGGACCAATATTTGCAAATATTGTATCTCTAATTTTTTCACGTTTATCTAAATCTTTACTTAAACCATGATTTAAATTACCATATTCATCCATAAGCCCTAATTCTTTAAAAAATTTAATTGTTTTTTGTTCTCTCCATTCTTCCAAATCATCAGAATTTTCAATAAAATCTGGATTTTCAAGTTTAATAGAATTTAAAATATCATCATAAATTTCAATTTTATCTAAATTATCAAAATTTTGCTCTAATATTTCTTGTTCACATTTTGTAATAATATCTTCAGAATGTCTTGCATAAGCTAAAGCTAAAGCTGTTCTTGTATGTTTATCATTAATAATTGCAGGTTTTGTTCTATGAAATTCTAAACGTTCAATACGAACATTAGATCCATACCTACGTCTAACTTCTTCCTCATAACTATCTGCAAATTCAGAATCTAAAGAAACTCTTTTTCTAATTTCTCTACCATTTTCATATATTCTAATAATAGGAGAAACAGTTTTAACAACTCCTTTACGTTTTTGTTGAAGTATATTTAAAATACGTTTAAAAGATTCCCTACCCCAATAAGATAAGTTAGACATTAAAACCATATAATTACCCGATAGGGGTAAGTATGGAATTATCTCTAAACGATAAATACCTTGATGATTAATCCTAAATTCAAAATCATCACATCCACATTTACACATATAATTATTATTAACAAAACTTGAAATTCTGTAAGATCTAGAACATTTTTTACATTTTATCTTAGCATATTCTTCTAAGTTACCTATAGCTATTTTATGAGCATCAATTGCAGATTTAACCCTATCTAAACTATTACTTTTAGCCGAAGCTTTCATTCTAAAATATTGATTATGCCTATTGATTTCACTAATCTCTTCAACTTCAACTTCATTTGAAAAAGAAGAACCATAACGATTTAAAGAACGATAAGGAGCAGTGTAACCACTTTCATCCATACTTTCTCTCATAATCTGTAATTTTTCTAAACGACTTGTAAACTCAAGATAAATATCTAAAAAAGAATTTAAATCTTTAAGATTATCTAAATTTAAAGAATTTTTCTCAATCTCATTTAGAAACTTTTCAGATTTTGTAATCATTGAAGATTCTTCCATATTACCACCATTGGTTAAAAATCTACAGTTAAATACTATAAATCTATTACTATATTTAAAATATACTTATAAAACCATTTATTAAATTTAAAATTTTTAAAATTAAAAAAAAATAAAAAAATATTCAAAAAACTAATATCTTTTAAAATTTTTAAAATTAAAAATGAAAATTACATAAGTAATTCTCCAATTTCACAATCATCAGGAGTTAAAAGTGCAGCACTTTCAGTTGCCATAATCATTCCTTCAGATAAGGTTCCAAATAGTTTAGCAGGTTTTAAATTAGTTACAACAGGAACTTTCCTACCCACTAAATCTTCAGGAGCATATCTTTTAGCAAGACCTGCAACAACTTGTATAGTTTTATCTCCAATATCAATTTGAGTTTTTAATAATTTATCAGATTTTTCAATTTTTTCAGCTTCTACAATTTCACCAATTTTAATTTCTACTTTTGCAAAATCATCAATACTAATTAAATCCATATTATCTTCCTCTTGTTTTTTATTATTCTTATCTTTTTTAGAATTATTATTATTATTATTATTATTAGATAAATTCTCATCAGATGAACTTTCAGATTCATCTAAATTTTTGTAAAGTTCTTCTTTTTCCTTTGCTATTACATCATCTTCAATTTTTTTAAATAATGGTTTAGCTTTATTAATCTCTTTACCCATTTCTAAGAATTTTTTAGCATCATTCCAAGAATCTGCTAAATCCATTCCAATAATTTCACATATTTCATCCGATTTATTTGGAATATAAGGTTTAAGTAAAATAGCTAAACTATGACATAGTTGATTAGATAAATATAAACAGTTCGCAGCTTTTTGCATATCTTCTTTAACTGCTTTCCAAGGTTCTTGATCATTGAAATATTTATTTCCAATTTTTGCAGTTTTAATAATCTCAACAAGCCCTTCTCTGAATTTCATATCTGCAATTAAAGCACCCACTTTATCAGGAAGCTCTTTAATAACTTTTTCAAATACAATATCTTCTTTTGATGGATTTTTATATTCAGGTATTTTACCATCAAAAAATTTATGAGTAAATGTAAAAGTCCTATGTAAGAAATTACCAATTACATCTGCAAGTTCATCATTAATTCTTCTTTGAAAATCATCCCAAGAGAAATCAGTGTCTTTATTTAAAGGAGCATTTACAGTAAGATAATATCTAAGTAAGTCAGATTCATAATTTTTAACAAAATCAGCTACCCAAACTACCCAATTTTTACTTGTAGACATTTTACGTCCTTCAAGAGATAAGAATTCTCCTGCAAAAATATTATCTGGTAATTTACACTCATGACCTGCCAACATAGCTGGCCAGAAGATAGAATGATGGTAAATAATATCTTTACCAATAAAATGAATTACATAATCATTCCAGTAATCTTCCCAAGCTTTACTAGATTTTTCAGACCATTGAGCTGCAGATGAAATATATCCAAGGAATGCTTCACCCCAAACATAAATAATTTTACCTTCAGCACCTTCAATAGGAACAGGAATTCCCCATTTCATATCACGAGTCATAATCCAGTCTTTAAGGCCTTCTTTTAACCAGTTTTTAGCATAATTTTTAACATTAGCAGGTAACCTATTATTATTTTCAATATACTCTTCGATAGTTTTTTGGAAATTACTTAATTTGAAGAAATATTGAGTTGAGTCTCTAATTACTGGAGTATTACCACAAGTTAAACAATGTGGTTCAAGTAATTCCGTAGGTTCTAATGCTCTACCACAAGCTTCACAATGATCACCTCTTGCATCAGCACCACAGAATTTACAAGTTCCTTCAACATATCTATCAGGTAAAAATTTTCCACAATTTTCACAATAAAGTTGTTGAATAGTTTCCTCATAAATTAATTCTTTATCATATAAATATTTAAAATAATCTTGAGCAATTTTATAATGTTTTTCATCAGTAGTACGAGTAAAACTATCAAATGAAATATCACATGATTTAATATCCTCTAAAATTAAATCATGAAAACGAGTAGAAACATCGATTGGTTCGCAGCCTTCTTGGTCTGCTCTAACAGCAATAGGTGTTCCATGCTCATCAGTTGCACCAACCATTAACACATCATTACCAATCATACGATTATATCTTGCATAAATATCTGCAGGAATATAAGTAGATCTTAAATGACCTAAATGACAAGGCCCATTAGCATAAGGAAGTGCACATGAAATAAAAATCTTAGCCATATTCTTTTTCCTCCAATAATTACTAATTTAAAATAAATTATTTTAAAATAAATCCATAATTATAAAAATCTCTATAATTTAAAGTAAAATATAGATAAAACTTAATAATTAATAATATTATAAACTATGTTTTAAAAAGTATATATAACTACTGTTTTTAATTAAAAAATTTACAAAATATAAAATAAAATTTTGCAAATAATATTTAAAAAAAGAAATATAAAAAATTAGACAATAAAAAAAGCAAT
>JAZLLL010000108.1:0-2697 GCA_045598125.1 Methanobrevibacter sp.
TTTATTATTTAAATTATTTTATTAAAAAAAAGTTTATATTAAGAAATTTAAAATTTTATATTAATTAGTTAATAAATTTAAAATGTATATTAAGAAAATTGGATATTAAGAATAAATTTATAATATAAGAATAAATTTATAATAATTAATAGTAATTTAATAATTTATAGATTAATATTTAAACATATAATTTTTTATTAAACATATAATAGTTTTAAGTTGGTTTTATGTTAGTTAATGCAGATTTACATATTCACAGTTGTTTTTCAATGGCTACATCTAAAGATATGGTGATAAATAATATTGCTCCTAAAGCTTGTGAAAAAGGATTGAAATTAGTTGGAACTGGAGATGGCTTTCATCCTAAATGGTTAGACATAATTGAAGAAAACACAGAATATAAAGGAGATGGAATTTATTCTAATGGGGATATAGATTTTATAATAACTACTGAAGTTGAAGGTAAAAATAAAATTCATCATTTAATTATGATTCCGACTATTGAAATAGCTCGTGAACTTTCTGATAAATTAGTTTCTAAAAATAAATCTGTTGATGGAAGACCACGTTCTCCTATGGATGGTGCTGAAATTTTAGAAATGGTTCGTGAATATGATTGTATGATTGGCCCAGCTCATGCTTTTACTCCTTGGACTGGTATGTATAAATCTTTTGATAGTATTTATGATTGTTATGAAAGAAAGGTAGATTTTGTTGAACTTGGTTTATCTGCAGATACTAATATGGCTGATACTGTTAAAGAATTAAAAGATTTTCCATTTTTAACTAATTCTGATGCTCATTCTCCTTGGCCTCATCGATTAGGTAGGGAATTTAATCAAATTGAGATGGACGATATCAGCTATTCTTCTCTTAAAAAAGCTTTTAAAAATAAATCTATTAAGGCAAATTATGGTTTACTTCCAAATTTAGGAAAATATCATATGACTGCATGTACCAAGTGTTTTAAATTAATTGATCCAGAGATTGCTAAAGATAGAAAAATGAGGTGTAGTTGTGGTGGAAGAATTAAAAAAGGTGTTGATTTTAGAATTAGTGAAATAGCTGATTATAGTGAGCCTATTCATCCAGAACATAGACCTCCTTATATTCATTTAATGCCTCTTGCTGAAATTATTAGTATGGTTTATGATAAAGGAGTGACTACAAAAACTGTTCAAACTAGATGGCAAAAACTTATTGATGCTTTTGGTCCAGAAATTGAAGTTTTGTTAAATACTTCTTTAGAAGATATATCTAAAATTGATGAAAATCTTCCTCAAGCTATTTCTGCATTTAGAAATAAAACTATACATGTATCTCCAGGTGGTGGAGGTAAATATGGTGAAATTTCTTTTGATAAAGAAATCCCCCTTAGAGAAATAGAATCAGAACCAAAAATTACTTTAGATAATTTTTAATTTTTTTTTAAGTAGTTTTATCATTTTTTTTAAATAGTTTAATATTTATTTTAGTTGTTAGTGTTTATTTTGATAAAGTATTAAAAAATGAGATTAGATTTATAAATTTAATTTATTTAAATAAACAGGCTTGGCGGGATTTGAACCCGCGGTCTTTAGATTAGGAGTCTAACGCCTTATCCAGCTAGGCTACAAGCCTAATATTAATTTTGAAAATATAATCAATAAATAAGATTAACTCTTAAATACTATTAAAACTCTTAAAAAAAGTAAAATTAAGCGGACCCGCCGGGATTTGAACCCGGGACCTTCGGATTAGAAGTCCGACGCCCTGTCCAGCTAGGCTACGGGCCCCACAATAACAAGATATATATTTTTATGTTTTTTATATTATATAAAATTATTGGTTTTTATAGAATTCAATAGAAAGTTTATTTTTTTTAAAATAAATAGCTTATTTTTTATAAAATTCAGTAGTTTAAGTTTTAATTATTTTAAAATTAAATTAAAATTAAATTTTTAAATTAAAAATATTGGGAGTATATTAATTAATAAAGTTAATATACTCTTAAATTATTAATATTTTAATTTTTTTTTATTGTTGTCCTTTTTGTCCAAGATACTTTCCACTATGTGATATTAAAATACCTACACCACTACCTTCATCGGAATTTTGGAAATAAACTAAGTATTTGCTTCCAGTATCTTCACAACCTATACATGTAAATCCTGAAGGTACATAACTTTTTGCAATAGATATTGCTTTTGATTGTGAAATTTTACTTACGGGAGTAGGGTTTTTACCTCCTCCAGATCCGCTTCCACTTCCTGAGCTTGATCCGCTTCCACTTCCTGAATTGGATTCTGTGTTCGGATTAGTTGCTATGTTATTTCCAGCATCTCCATTGGTGTTATTTCCTACACCATCATCTCCAAGTCCTCCATCATCTCCAGAGGCAGGAGTAATTCCTTGAAGGTCAGTGAATACATTATCTGTATTAGTTAAACTATATGCTGTTACTCCAGCAGCAATGCATAATACAATAATTATAGAAATTATAATATTTGAGTTATCCATTGGTTCACCTCACTTTATTCATATTATTAAGTTTAATTATAATTAGTATATATTAATATTTAATGAATGTCTTTTTAGATATTTTTCTAGACTTATTCATTTAAATAATATATATGATTTTAATTTTTAACTTATTTATATTTATTGATATATTTTTTGATACTTTTTTTAGTTTATTTAATAATATTTTTTTTAATA
>JAZLLL010000109.1:0-2018 GCA_045598125.1 Methanobrevibacter sp.
TCAAATAAAAATAATAAATAAAATACTAATATAAATAAAAATATGTAATTTATTCTACTTAAAGATTAATTGTACTTAAAATAGATATAATAATTAATGAAGATTGATAACTTATTATAATCAATCTATAAAAAAATATGATAAAAGATTAATAGATAAAAAAATCAATAATTAAATAGAATTAAAAATGGATTAATTAAAAGGTGTAAATATGAATCTTTACTGTCCCACCTGTGGTAAAAAACTAATAGATCAAGAAGCAAAGTTTTGTAGTTCATGTGGAACTAGAATCCAAAAAAAATCAACAAAAATAGATTTAGATAAACTCCCTGAAGAAAGAATTGATTTAAGAGAAGGATTAACAAAAGGAAATACTGGTTTTCACCAATATACAAAATGGGGAAAACGTAAAAAAAGAAAGATAACCTGGAATATGGAAAAATAAAAATAATCATGAAAAATAGTTCATTTATTTTAAAATAAATTTAAATTAAAAATTAAAAAAATATATTAAATAATATGTTAAAAAGTTAATTAAATAAAAAAGATGAAAAAATAGTTAAAAAAAAGAATAATAAAAAGCTAAAAATTAATCTGTAACATAAACATCTTTTTCAATTTCATGATATCCTTCAGGTAATTTTCCATTAATATTATTTTGACTAATTTGATTAGAATCAGAAGAACCAGAATCAGAAGAACCAGAACTAGAAGAACCAGAACTAGAAGAACCAGAATCAGAAGAAGCAGAAACAGAATAACTAGCTTCTTCTTTAATAATATCAGAATTATTATCAGTTAAATTAGTATCATTAATATCAATTTCTAAATCATCCAAACTAGAAGAATCCATAACAGATATAACTAACACTGCAGCCATTAAAATAGCTATAACAGCAACAATTATAACAACTATTTGAGTACTCTTATTCAAAATACAACCCCTCTAATTAATAATTTATAAATTAAATATTATAATATATAGATTAAAACTATTTAAATTTTTCATAAAAAATTAAATTAATAAAATAAATTAATAAAAATTAAATACAGACAAAATATAATTATATAAATAAAGGTGTAATAATGTTATCTAAAGAAATAATAAGCGAAAAAATTGAAAAATTACATAACACTGTTGAAGGACTTAAATCAGAAAAAGAAAATTTATCTAATGAACTTAAAGTAGTTCTTGCAGGATCAGAATTACAATTAATAATGTTACAAAGTACACTTAACCAAAGTGAAGAATCAATACAAAAATTAGTTGAAAAATTTGAGGAAAGATCTAAAGAATTAAATGAAAAATATGAACTTGCAAGTAAAAATCCTCGCTCTTTTGATAAAAATCAAATTCATGCTATGATTTGGACTAATGATATAAGATTAGATAGCTTAAAATGGATTCTTGAAGAAAAAGAAGAAATTTTTTAATTATAATCCTAATTAACTAAAGATGCTAAATTTAAAAACATAATAAAAGCATCTTCACCATCATTATAATAAGATTTAATTCTACGATCAATAATAAATCCAAATTTTTTATAAAAATTAACTGCCACATTATTATTTACTCTAACTTCTAAGGTTACATTGAAAACATTAGAAGAACTAAAAACATTAACTGCCATAATAAGTAATTTAGTTGCAATATGGCGTTTTCTAAATTTTTTATCAACTGCAAGAGCAATTATATGACCTAAATTTTCTTCTTTTAACCAGAATAAAATATACCCAACAACATTACCCTCATCAACAGCAACTAAAAAACCAGCACCTATCTTTGCTAATCCTTTAATCATATTAATATCATAAGGATCTTTGAATGAATCTACTTCAATTTCATAAACTCTTTGCAAATCAGAAAGTAAGAATTCACGTATATACACATTTTCACTCTAAAAATTAAATAAGAACAAATATAAAAATAAAATTTAACTTAATTAATTAGTAATTAAAAAAAAATAAAATTTATTTAAAAATATTTATAAATGATATAATATATAAATTGTTAATAT
>JAZLLL010000110.1:0-2776 GCA_045598125.1 Methanobrevibacter sp.
AAAATATTAAAAAACCTAAAAAAAAATAAAAAATAAAAAATAAATTAATTAAATAATTTATTAATTATCATAATTCATACTCAATAAATAGTTTAAAATGGTAATAACGAATATTGTTTTAAACTACCTAAATAACCAGTATTCCAATTGTTAATATGGCCTAAAGTGTTTCTACTACTTACTGTATCAGCAACATACCATTTATTTCCAACAAGAATTTGTGCCCATACATGCCCAACAGTTAAACCACTGTTAAAGTGACAAGAAGATGAATGACAATATCTTGAAGCAATACCTGATGCTCTACATAATGCAACAACTAAATTAGCTTTATCACAACAATTAGCCTTTTTAGAACTTAAAGCTCCAGATGCACTTTTTTTAGAATTATAGTAAAAACTATAATCCACATTATTTTTTACATAATTAAAGATAGCATTAGCTTTTTGTAAAGTAGTATTACAATTTTTAGTTAAAGAATTAGCTAAAGCTTTAATTTGAGAATTTAATCCACAATGACCTGAAGCTTTTAAATAAGCACTAATATCATTTATAGTATTATATTCATTAATTCCTTTTTTCATAAGTAGATTAGAACTACCAGAAAATGCAGAACTTGAAATTGAAACTTTATTTGCTAATCTACCTTTATCTTTATAAAAAGCCAAGTCTTTAGCCAAAAGATATGTATAAACTTTGAAATTAGCTTTTTTACCACCAATATACACATAATTTGGAGCCTTTTTATTAGCAATTGAATATTTACTAATATTATTTGCAATTTTTAAGACAGCATTTGAATCAATTGTTTTACTAATATACTGACCAGAATAACTTGATTTGCTAACATTAATTATACTAATTTTAGCAGAAGTTTGTTTACTATTTATTTTTTTAATAGCTGCACTCATCAAATAAGTAAATTGGCCAATACTTAGTTTTTTACCACCTACAGAAATAGTCTCAGGAAGATTTTTCTTAGATGCAACATAAGATTTAATTGTCTTAGCTGCAGAAGCTATTTGACTAACAGTAAGATATTTACTTGATGGAGACGGATTTTTACTAAAAACAGAACTATCAAATAAACAAGTATTCGGTAATCTCTTTTTAGAATTATAAAATGATAAAATTTTAGCAAAACCATAAGTATAAGTTTTAAATTCTACCTTTTTACCAATATTTACAGTAGTCGGAACTTTTTTATTATTAATTCCAGAATTTGCAACAGTCTTAGCAAGATTCAAATAAGTGGATTTATTAGCATTCTTATAAATAGAAGCAGAAGCACTTGAATTAGTAACTTTAATAATACTAATTTTAGTAGAAATACTCTTTTTAGCATTAATTTTCTTAATAGCTTCACTCATCAAATAACTAAACTGAGCAATAGAAACTTTGGTATTACCCACAGTAACAGTACTAGGTAAAGATTTTTTAGATATAGTGTAAGATTTAAGATTATTTGCTGCTTTAATTATTGAAGAAATACTAACTGTCTTTGTATTTGAAGCAGTTTTAAACACAGAACTATCAAATAGACAAAGCCCAGGTAGACGATTATTAGCCTTATAAAATACTAAAATCTTAGCAAACCCATAAGTATAAACATTAAAACTTGCTTTTTTACCATCAAATGACACATAAGCAGGAAGTACCTTTTTATTAACACCATTACTTGCAACAGTTTTAGCAAGAGTTAAATAAATACTTTTTGAAGCATTATTTTTTATTGTGCTGGATGAACTTAAATTAGTAACTTTAATAACACTAATTTTAGTAGAAGTACTTTTTTTAGCATTAATCTGCTTAATAGCCTCACTCATCAAATAACTAAACTGACTAATTGTTAATTTCAATCCATTAACTGTGATAGTACTTGGTAATTTTTTGTTATTTAAAACATATTGTTTTAAAGTAGTAGACCCTTTGATAATATCTGCAATACTAATTTTTAAATCTGCCGTTGATCCACTCGTTAAATTAGCAGAAAGACCCGTCAATAAAGAAGAACTCTCAGTATTCATAACAGACATACTTTGAATAGAAACATCAGATTCAGAAGTAGAAGTATTCATTACAGAAGAACTTACTTTATTAACTGAAATACTTGAACTTTCTGAGATATTATCATTATGAGTACTTTCACTTTTATTATCTTCACCATAAGGAATATTAGTTGAAATAGACTTTTCACTAGTATCATCATTAGAATGGGAAGACTCAGAAACCATATTAGAATCTGAACTAATAGAACACTGTTCAATATTTACCTTAGATTGATCTGCATTATCAGATAAAACATTTTCATCTGATTCAAAATTATTACTTACAGAACAAGATTCTAAAGTATCAATATCATCAGTAGTTATTCCATCACTATTTAAAATTATATCCTCAGAGTTTGAATTATCAAGACTAGTAGCGGAAACAGAACTTATTGCCAAACATAAGACAAGAAGTAAAGCTACTATAACTGAACTCTTTTTAATCAAAATTTCACCTCATAAAAAAAAATAGCTGAATAATAACAGCTATTTACATAGTAAAAAATTCCAATCGAATTTAATCTTAAATACTATATAAAAAAATTCCAATTAAAAGTTCTTTAAAAATAAATAAACAACTTAAAATTAAAAATTTAATTATATTGTTTAAATATACTATTTTTAAAATATAAAAAGTTTTCTAAAATAAAAATTGAACAATTTAAGAAAAATATAAATAAAAAATCTAAAAATATAATTAAATAAAATTATAAAATGAAAAAAATAAG
>JAZLLL010000111.1:0-3793 GCA_045598125.1 Methanobrevibacter sp.
TCCTATTAATGATTCGGCTCTTGATAAAAAGTCTCCTTCTGAAATGGACTCTTTTTTAGGTCGGACTCCATAGTATTCAGAAACAGATAATAACTCTTCTTCACCAGTCAAAGATTGTTGATTATATCTTTCAAAAATAAAACCAGACTTAAGAATAATCCAATTATTAGGAATTTCACCTATAAATTCAACTCCAGAATATTTGTAAGAATTATAAGTTTTATAACTCATAAAATCAATCCCTAATTAATTCTTGTATTTCAGAAGTTACTTTATAAATATCTTTATTTATTTCATCAAGATGTCTTGGAGGTTTATAAATACAGAAATATTTTTTAAAATTAATTTCATAACCAATTTCATTTTTTTTAGAATCAATCCATGCATCTTGATAACGAATCTGAATTTCTTTTTTAAAATATTCTTGAATATCTTCATTAAAAGGTACTCTTTCTTCTTCTTTTAAATTAGGGTCTTCTTTAATTTTGCCTCTGGATGTTAAAACATATTCTGCAGTATCATCATGAACTGCTAAACATTCAATTATTCTTTCTATTAAATTCTTTTTTAGATTAAAATCAGAAAGTGCATTTTTTATTATAATTTCAAATTCGTCCCAGTTTTTATAAATTTTATCATCAGCTAATTCTTCTAAAGTTTTAATAATATTTTCTTGTAATTTTTTTCCATTATTTACTTCAATCTCGTTAAGTTCAGGGTCTTTTTTATTACTTTTTGCTAAATTTTGGAAAGTTCTATTTAAGTAAATATTTGGAATTCGATTCTTTGAAATTTGATAATTAAATTGTTGAGGTCTTTGAACTGTTATTTTTGTATAACAAAAGTGTTCATTATCAAATATTTTAACATTATCAGATTCCTCATAAGAATAATACTTATTTAAAATGGAATTAATATTGTCTTCGGATAACCTATATCTTTTTTTTCCAAGATTTCTTCTCATTTTTACATATTCATTTCTAGCATCAATAAGTTGTATTTTTCCTTTTCTTTTAATGGATTTTTTATTTGATAAAATCCAAATATAAGTTCCAATATCTGTATTAAAAAACATATTCTCTGGAAGAGCAATTAAAGTTTCTAATAAATCATTTTCAAGTACCCATTTACGAATATCACTTTCCCCACTACCTGCATCACCATTAACTAAAGGAGATCCACTTGTAATTACTGCAATTCTTGAACTTTTTCCACTTTCTTTAGGATGCATTTTTGAAATCATATGTTGAATAAACAACAATTGAGCATCATCAATTGGGGGTTTTCCCGCACCAAATCGTCCATCATAACCTTTTTTCATTTCTTTTAAAACAGCATCCTTATCATTTTTCCATTTAGTTCCGTATGGAGGATTAGAAATTATATAATCAAATTTTTCATTATGAAGTTGATCATCAGATAATGTGCTGGAAGGACCTTTAATATTTTCAGATTTTCCTCCTTTCATTAACATATCTGATTTACAAATAGCATAAATACGGGATTTAAGTTCTTGACCATATAACAATACTTCAACATTAGGGTTTTTATCATGAATAAATTCCTCACAACTGGTTAACATTCCACCAGTACCACAAGCTGGGTCATATACCCTTTTAACTAATCCTTCTTGATTTAACCCTTCTTCAATAAACATTAATTCTGTCATTAATTTTACAATATCTCTAGGAGTAAAGTGCTCTCCAGATTCTTCGTTAGATTGTTCGGAAAATCGTCTTATCAATTCTTCAAAAATAGTGCCCATTTCATGGTTAGATGTGCCTTTTGGACTTAAATCAATATTAGAATCATTAAATTCTTTAATAAGAGTATATAATAATTTTTTCTTGGATAATTCCTTAACATAATGTTTTAAATCAAAATTATCAAAAATATCTTTAATATTATCACTAAAACAATCAAGATAATACTCAAAATTATCATTAATATTTTCAGAATCATCTGTTAAAGAATCCAAATCATATTCAGAATAATTATAAAAACCTAAAGGTTTTTTATTTTCATCAACAGCAACATTTTTTAAAATAGCATTTATAACATTTTTATCCTTGTCTTCATATTTTTTATAAGCTTCGACAACTTCTTGTTTAGAATATTTTAAAACAGTATCAAATCTTTTTAAAACTGTAAATGGTAAAATTACTTTTTGAAAATCGTTTTTATCAAAGTGATCTCTTAAAATATCTGCTATATTCCATATAAATGTTGATTTTTCTTGAAAATTGCTCATAATACCCTCCCTAAATTAACAATTATTATAATATTTATTAATAATTATATAAAAAATAAGCAGATTAAATTTTCTAAAAAAGTTTAAAAAAAGTAAAGGGGTGATTGAGATTACTGATGAATTATAGCAAACTTAGATTTGGGAAAGTAATCTCAATCATATATGAGCAAGTTATCATCAGTAAAATTAGTTTGTATTTTTGGGAGGTAAACTAGAACTGATAACTCACTTCATATAAATTTAAGTTTTTAATAATCTATAAATTTTATAAAAAGTGATTATTTTTTAGTTAAAATAATCACACTAGGTTGGCTTATTTTCTTCATAAAACACCTCTTGAACACTAATTTTCATATCTTGGAGATAACCTCCAGAAAGGGAATTTAATGCTCTTACATACATAGTGGCAACATTAACAATATCACAAATAATTAGTTACAAACAGTTAAATAAAGATAAAATAGAGAAAACTTTTCAAATGTATTCTAAAACTAATTCTAAAATTAATGATGAAAAAAGTAAATATAGTGAAAGACATCTTTTAAAGAATAAATCTCATCATATTAAAAATCTTTATAAAATGTTAAGAGATACTATTTTTAATAATTATAATAATATTGAAGCTATTATACAAAAATCTCAAATTATATTCAACTTAAAAGAAGAAAGATTAATAACTTGTATACTTCAAAAAGATATGTTAAGTATTAGAATTAATATGGAAAAAGAATCTCTTAAAGATATTAATAATTTAACAACAGATGTTTCTAAGTGGACAACTGGTTATGGAGACTATTTGATAAAAGTAAAAAACAAACATGACCTTGATTATTTTATGGATTTGTTTGAAATTACATATAAGAAAAAATTAGATAAAAAATAACTGCATTTAAATTAAACATAAATATAAAAATTTAATAGTTTTAATGAAAAAACTATTAAATAATTAACTCTTTTTTTAATATTTTTAATTAATTAATCAAAAAATAGAAATTAAAATTGCTTAATCTAAAAATTAAAAAATAGAGATAGAACCCATATACCACCTAATTCGCCGCTCATCGCGACAAGGATATATGGGAATATTTTACCTTATCTGTATAAAAATATTATATATCAAATAATATAAATCTTACTATACCTCTAACAACTATTAACAAATAATAAATGTATATTCCTAATTAAAAAATGAGAAAATATCTACCTTAAACAACCTATTGGAATAACTTTTACTCCATCATCACGAGTATAAGCTATTTCCCCACCAGTAATTACTGCTAAAAAACTTGGCTCTTCTAAATCTATTTTTTTACTTTTTATACTTTTTTTAATTAAATCTTTTAATTTAAGTAAATTTTTAGCCCCTTTATCTATTTCACGATTACCCAATTTAAATTCTATTAACGCATATCTTCCATCATTTAGATATATAATACAATCTGCTTCAAGACCTTTATCATCACTATAATATAATACTTCTCCATTAACTGAACTTGAATAAACTAATAAATCACGAATACATAGGTTTTCAAATATGAATCC
>JAZLLL010000112.1:0-3716 GCA_045598125.1 Methanobrevibacter sp.
TATTAAAATAAATTTATTAAAATCAGTTAATTATATAATTAAATTTATTATAAATTAGAATTTAATTATATAAATTTAAAAATTCAATAGTTAATATTATTTTTATATTTTATTTTAAAAATTATTAAATTAAAAAATAAATTTTTATAAAAAAAAGAAAATGTAAATTTAAGCTTTAATAGCTTCTAATTTACTTAATATTTCCCAAATTAAAGTTCTTGCATGAACAGGAATATTTGGATCATTACTAATTTCATCTAATTTAATAATAACAGCACTTGCTCTTACTGTTGAATCTTCACTTTCATCATTTAAAGTATTAAAAGATTCATCAGCAGCTCTTCTGATATTACGTGGTACACTTTGATTTTCCATAATATGTTTTAAAATCTCAGAAACTTCATCAAATGTTTCATTACTCATATAAATTCCTCCATATTTTTTAGAATAATTAAATAGTAGTATTAAATTCAAAAAATAGTATATTATAATAGTATAATTTATAAATTTTAAAATATATAAATTTTTGTACTAAATTTATATTATAAAGAATTTTTATAATTTTTTTATTTTAAAATTCTATAAAACTAATTTTTTTATATTTTTTAGTTTTATTAAAAAATTTTATAATATTTACTTGTGTAAATATTTAAACTTTAATTAATTTAGATACAGAACTTGCAGCTATTATTTTAATTATATCTCCAATAACGAAAGGAACAAGACCCATCATTAATAATTGGGTAATAGATAATAAAACACCTTGATTTATATAAGTGAAAAGAACAAGTCCAATTAAACCAGGAATATAAATAAGAGCAAAGTTAGCAATTGCAATTCCTATAAGTTTAGAGAATTTATCAGATAAATCATGAACAAAGTAAGCTAAGAATATAAAACCTATTAAATATCCTCCATTTGCACTTAATATTACATCAATTCCTCCATTCATACCAGTAAACCAAGGGATTATAGTAACTCCAAGTAAAAGATATAAAATTTGACTTAAGACACCGTATCTTTTTCCAAGAACTAAACCTGCTATTATAACTCCAAAAGTTTGTCCACTAACTGGGACTGGTGTCCATGGGAGTGGTATAATAACTTGTGCCATAATACCTGTAAAACAAGCCATTAAAATAGCTAAAATCGCTTTAGTAGTGTTTGTAGAATTTTGAATTTTAGTATAATTATTTACAACAACACTCATTTTATTTCCTCCTATATTTAAATACATATAAACTATGTATATTATAGTATATTAATTAAGCATATAAATTGAACTTTTTAAATATTAAAAAATTAATTAAAATTTCATAATTTTCACTATTTTATATTTAAAAATGAAATTTTATTATTTAATATTTAACATATAGGTTACAAATTGTGTTTTAGCTATTTCTTCAGTAAATTCAACTAATGCAGCTGCTTCTTTAAGACTTTTTCCTGTTGCAATAATTCCATGATTTTTTAATACAATAACATCTTCATTTTTTAAAGCTTTAGATGCACTTTCTGCAAGTTCTAAAGATCCTGGTTTTTCATAAGGAATTTCTTTTAAATATTCACTCTTAATTTCTCCGAAACCTTCTAATCTTTTAATTTTTTTATTAGAAAATGCAAATCCTGTTGCATATGGAGAATGTGTATGTACAATTCCATTAATATCTTTTTTTTCTTTATAAATCGCAATATGCATATTATATTCAGAAGATGCTTTTCCTTTTGTTAAATTCTTACCTTCCTCATCAATTAAAACAATATCTTCTTCTTTTAAATCAGCTAATGATTTAAGAGTAGGTGTAATAGCTATAATATCTTTACCATCACTTTTAAATCTTAAACTAATATTTCCTGCTTTTCCTGACACTAATCCTCTCTCAAAAACATATTTTGATGTTTCAATAACTGATTTTACAACATTTTCCATTCTATCATCTCTTTTATATCATCTCTTTTATTTAATAAAAATAAATTATTAAAAAATAATTAAAAATAGTTGATATTTAAAACTAAGATTATTAATAAAACATAAATAAGAATTATATAACTTTAATCAAAGATTATAAAATATAAATAAATTAAATATAATCTAAGATATATACTATAAAATATTTAGTTAATAAAGTAATTATATAAATTTTAGCTGTTTATATTCTCCATTATATAAAATTGGAACTTCTGCAGGAGTTGGTACAATATTATAAATTTTTTGGAACTCTGTTTGAGTTTGGAAAGTTCCTGAATTAATACAATGGATTCCTTTATAATTTTTATAAGTATTAATATGAACATGACCTGTATGTAATACATCTGGAACTTGATTAATCACAAGATGGTCTTCAAGTTCTGAAGCTAATGGTGTTCTTTCACCATATACAGGAGCTAAATGTCTTTTTTCTAAGAATTCTTTCATTACTAAATCATTTCGCTCATGTGAGAATCCTTTAACTCCCATAACCATATCATCTATTCCTCTTCCATGGTAAATCATAACTTTCATTCCTTCGAGATTTACGAAACTTGGGTTAGATACAAATTCAGTATTATTTAATTCATATAATGATTTTGCATATTTTTCAGGAACAGCAGGTTGTGGTTCTGCTACTCTTGATGCATCGTGGTTTCCAGGTGTAATAATGATTTTAATATCGCTTCTAATATCACCAAGCAATCTTGCAGCTTCATCATATTGTTCTGTAATATCTTTAATAGCTAATTCTTTGTCTTGATTTGGATAAACACCAATTCCATCAACAATATCTCCACCAACAATCATGTATTTAACATTATTTGCAAGTTCCATTTGTTTTTCATTTCCATAATCTCCATTAAGCCATCTGGTAAATCTAACAAATGCATCTTCAAGGAAAGTTACACTTCCTATATGAATATCTGAGGTAAATACAGTTGCGAAATCTGTTGGGTTATTCGGCATTCTTGGAACACCGGGATTTATAAGATTTTTACATATGGCTAAATCACCATGTTTTTCAGCTACAACACCAATAACTTCATCTTTCATAAGTTTTTCGGCTTCTCTCATAGAATCAAAATTATCTTTACTAACAAGAATTGGGATAGAACCAGTATCATCTTCACATTCTAATAAATAATGCCCATTTTTAGTACTTCTTATATCTGTAATCATTAGAATTAAATTTAAATCAGTTTGATTTTCTGTTAAATCTCCAATTTTTTGATATGTTTTAAGTTCTGGTCTTTGAGATAATATTTTTGCAAGTTTATTATATCTATCTTGGAAATAATCAATTAAATTACTTATTTCTCCACTTGTATAAGATTGTTTACTTGTATCTTGGAGAATTTCAAATCCATCGAAGTTTGCAGTAACTTCCATTTCATTTCTTTTATATTTATTAATAGATGTATTATTTTTATCTTCTTCAATCTTAACAACAAATTCACTAGGATAACCGCTTTCTAGAGCTTCTTCATTATTTAAAGATTCATTTTTTTTGTTTTGTGTTTGTTTTGCTTCCTGTATCTTTTCTTCATCTAATTTTTTATTCAGCTCTTTTGTTTCATCTGTTTCTTTATTCAATTTTTTTATTTTATCTATTTTTTTATTTAATTCAATTTTTTTAGATTCAGATTCATTTGTTGTTTTATTATCAATTTTTTCTGTTTTTAAAGATTTTTCATTATTTTTAGATTTTTTATCAAATTTATCAAGTGAACTATTATTATCTTCT
>JAZLLL010000113.1:0-2658 GCA_045598125.1 Methanobrevibacter sp.
AATTAAAATTAAAGAAAATAACTAAAAATTAAAAAAAAATGATTAAAATATAATAAAACTAAAAGAAAATAACTAAAAATTAAAAAAAAAACTAGTTAAAATTTAATTTAAATCTTAACTAGCTAAATAGACTTAATTAATATCGTATTTTTGTAAGAGTAAAAGCTCTTCAGTAGATAATTTTTTACCATGTTTAAATTTATCAAAAATAATCTCAGCTTTTTCTTTCTCTTCACGATTTTTCTTATTAGGAGACCCAACACTAGGTTTTTCAGAACGGCGTTTTCTAGATTTATTAGTTCCTAATTTTTTATTAATAACATGAATTTCACTTAAGACCATTTTGAACTCTTCATGTTTAGCAGAAGCATTTTTCCTAGCTTGAATAAATAATTTATGTGCTTCATCAGCAGCAGTTCTAATTTCATCAGTTTTTCTAAAGTAAGAAAGCATTTGTTCATGTGCTTCTTGTGCTTGTTCAGAAAGTTCAACAACTTTTGCATGGAATTTTTCAGATTGTTTTTTAAGCTCTGCAGCTTCTTCTTTTATTTTATCATCTTCTTTAATTTCCATAAGTTGTTTTCTTAAGTCATTAGCATTTTTAACAAGCTGATTTTCTTTTTTAATATCTAAAACTCTAGTTTCGATAATTTTATCGATTTTTTTAATTTCATTTTCGATTTTTATTTTATCTCTTTTACCAGAAGACCATTCAAGATTTTTAATTTCTTCATTAACCTTGTTACGTTCTTTTTTATTACTTTCAACTTCTTTGTTAATTTCATTACGTTGGTCTCTGAACTCAATAGCTTTAGCTAAGTTTTCTTTTAAATCAGCATTTAATTGATCACGGATTTTTCTTTGTTCTTTAGCTTCTTTATTGAAAGCTTCTCTTTCATCCGCAATTTTAGAAATAAGTTCTTCTCTTTCATCTTTTTGAGCTCTGACTCCTTCCATAGTGTCAGCTAAGTCAAAATTAGGTTCAGGAAGACTGTTCTTTTTAGATTTTTTAGCTTTTTTAGGTTTATCTTCAGTAGCTTCAACTTCTTCAACAGCATCTTCAACTGCATCAACAGCAGTTTGTTCTTCTTGGTTTTCAACAACTACTTCAGTAGTTTCAACTACTTCAGTTTCTTCAACAGCAACTTCTTTCTCCACGTCAGCACCTTCTTCAGTGTTTTCAGAATTTAAATTGAGTATGATATCTAAGACATCAGTTAAATTTCGAGTCTCTACAATAATATCTGCATTTTGTTTTAAAGCAGGTTTTGCATTAAATGCAATACCATATTCAGCAGATTCAATCATAGATATATCATTTGCTCCATCTCCAACAGAAATACATTCTTCTAAAGTGTATCCTGTTTCATCTAAAAATTTAGATAGAACATCTAATTTTGAACCAGTTACTAATGGTCCGAATACTTCACCAGTTAAGAGACCATTCTCTTGACCAAGTGAATTTGTAAATATATTATCTACATTAAGTTTTTCCTTAATAGTATTGGCAATTACATCAAAACTACCACTTATAATAGCTACTTCAAAACCGTTTTCTCTTAAAGATTTAACAGTTTCTTCAGCTCCTGCCATAAGAGGCATTTTTTCAGCTAATGCTTCAATGTCTTTAATAGAAGCTCCTTTAAGAAGCTTGACTCTTTGTTTAATGGATGTTTCGAAGTCTAATTCACCTTGCATTGCTTGCTCAGTGATTGCTGCAATTTGATCTTCAACATTTACTAATTTTCCAATCTCATCTATGCCCTCACCATCAATAATAACATTATCTAAGTCAAATACTACAAGTTTAATCAAACATATCACCAATTATATTAAGTCTAACTCGCTAAGTCTATCATAAGCATTTTCAACACCTAACTTAGCATCGGATTTGGTTTTAGCACCAGTACATACTACTTTACCAGAACCAAATAATAATAAAACGACCTTAGGATCAGATAAACGATATACTAAACCAGGAAATTGTTCTGGTTCATATTCAGTGTTTTCTAATTCTAAAGCAACTGCTTCTAAATTTAATGTGGATTGTAAATTCGCAGAAGCAACAATATTTTGAATTTTAATTTCAAATTCATGTGGAATTTCAGTGTCAACTTCTCTCATAAGATTAACAGTTTTTTTAATAGCTAATTTTGAATCATCAATAGATTTAGCACCAGTACAAACAAGTTTACCTGATGAAAAAATTAAAGCAGCAGTTTTAGGTTCTTTAAGTTTAAAAACTAATCCTGGAAACTGTTCTCTATTAAAATCGACTCCATCTAATGCTTTTGCAACTTCAGTAAGAACTATGTCTTTACCAATGCTAGCAGAAGCAACAATGTTCTCTATTTTTATATCAACATCGGTCAATTTAATACCTCCAAATCAAATTTAAAAAAAGTAAGTAAATATTTTAAAAAATAATATAATTTTAATATTTTGATTTTTATTCTCACATCATGAAAAATAATTTAAATAAGTTAAAAATTATTTCCAAATTATATACAATAAAAAATCTAAAAAAATACGAAAAAATTTCGGTAAAATTACTAAAATTTTTAATAAAATTTTTACTATTAAAATATATCATTTAAATAGTATATAAACTTAATGTTTATAGACTATATAAATAAAATTAAACAAAATATAAAAAAT
>JAZLLL010000114.1:0-7576 GCA_045598125.1 Methanobrevibacter sp.
CATCTATAAATATCTCTAAAAAGATTCCTTTAATAAATTCATAAGGTAAGGGTTTAGAAAAATTATTAGAATATATTTCTCTAATTAAACGACGTGCATCATTACTACCTCTATTAGCTGCTTCAAAAACATTCCTTCCTAAAATTTCTAATTCCTCTTTATTAAAATTAATTAAATCTAAATATTCTAAAAATCTAATTGAATTATTTTGCATTATAAAATCTCCAGATCTTAAATCTTTAATAATTCTTTCAAAATACAAAGAATAATCTAATTCAGACCCATATAAAACTTCATAATTAACCTCCAAAATATAATTAACAAACTGAATTTTAAACTCTTCTTTAATTAAATTTTTTGAATATAAATTAAAAAATTTCCCAACAAAAGATCTCTTCCAAACCCCCTCATACCCATAATAATATTTAAAAACTCTATCTTTACTTCTATCTGAAAGAATAACCCATACATCTTCATTAGCAAAAAGATAAGTTGAAACTAACTGATAATTATTTAGAAAAATATTTTCATCAAAGGATATATTATTATTTATAAAATATAATAAAACATATTCTGAAAAAATTAAACAATTAGAAAGACAAGAATTATTATCCGTATTATAACTTTCTAACAAACTATTAGATGTTTCAAATAGTTTTTTTAAAGCATATTCTAATGTATTTGACCTTAATCTATTAATAAAACACTCCGCATATTTTTCAACAGTACTTTTATTTGTATCCCCAAAAAGATGAGGATCTTTACTTAATTGAGAATCAACATAATTATTAATATAACTAAATGAATATTGGGGAGGTCTAGAAAGAACAGTATCAACTACATATCTCAAATCACAACATACTTCATTTTTTGATGGGTTTTTACCAGTAGGATGTGCATAAGCATGCCTAGATTTTAAAATAGCATCTAATTTATATTTTTCCTTCTTATCGATTAATCCTATATTACAGCATTCATTTAATATAGTGACATCATTATTGGAATTTTCAACTTTATCATAAGCTAATCCAATTTCACTATCATTCTCCTTCATAATTTTCAATTTTTCTTTTAATGACTCTCCAATAATAACCCAAAGCATAACATAAGCTGCTCGATAAGCATTATACTGTATACATATTTCAATATCATCAAATAGTTCTTTTTCAAAATCATTATAAATTTTATCACGTAAATTTTTAAAATCCATTTTAATACCTCAACATATTAAAATAATAAAATTAAATATTTTCTATAGTAAAAAATAAAAATTATAAATAATCCCTATTTAAACCTCAACTGCAAATTCAACTTAAAAAAGTAATTTCCAAATTCATCCTTAAAGATATGACCGAAACCATGTCTAGAAGTACTTGGAGTTTCTAATTTAGTATTCTTATACAAATACTTACCTAAAGATTGAGAATCATAAAAGATATGATGAGCAAGAATATTTCCATCCTGTTTTACAGTTAATAAACCTCCAGAAATCTCATATTCTCCATCCCACATTTTATTCGGCATCATTCCAAAACTAACTGCTTTAATAAAATCAGCTATTTTCTTTTCATAAAAAGAATCATTTGCATTTAATGGATCATATTCAATAAGTTTATTAGTCAAACTAACAATATCTGTTGTACCTTTATGAGAATAAAAATAAAATAACATATAAGCAAGAATATTAGGTAAACTACTATCAACTAATCTTAAATTTTGATAAAAAATAGAATCATCATCTACAAGACTTACATCATAAGTACCATCATGAAATCCATCAAAAATAACTTTAAATTTAGTTTTAAGCCAGTTTTTATCATTAATACTATTTAATCTATCAACTTCCTCATCAGAAATCCCTTCTATTCTAAATAAGAAATTTGTAGATTTAGATGCATTTAAAATAGTAGGTGGATTTCCTATTTCAGATTTAATACTAAAATTAAGAACTTCTCCATGATTTATGGATTTATCAAAGATTTCCATCTTAATATCTTCTTTTTTTCTACTTGATCCTTTAAATTTATCAATTCCTATCTGATTAAGGAATTCTTTTAATATTGGAACTTCAAAACTAGAACCTTTACTTGTTTTTATAACATTTAAAGCTTCATTAGATACATCTAAAAATAGATTAGAATTTAAAGATGATACAATATTTCCTTCATAATCTACAATATTCACAATACCTTTTTCAGTATCATTTTCATAATATTTTTCAATTTCATCTTTAAATATTTTTAAAATAGAATAAGATTTATTATCAATTTTATTTAAATTTTCATCAGCAGCATAAACTTCGCTTTCGCCAATTAATTTAATAAAAGCATAAGCTTCGCTCCATTCACCTTTATTATATTTCATGGTAATCACCACTTTAAATTAACTACTGAAAATAAACTTTAAGATTGATTTTAAAAATAACTATTCTTCAATAGCATCTTCTAAGAAGTCTAATGATTCAATAATCTTATTAGCAATTTCTTCAATGACTGGTATTGCAACGGAATTCCCTAATTGTTTATATCTTTGAGTATTACTAATTTCTTTAGGGAAAGAAAATTTATCAACTCCATC
This sequence comes from Methanobrevibacter sp., assembly GCA_045598125.1. Classification (GTDB taxonomy): domain Archaea; phylum Methanobacteriota; class Methanobacteria; order Methanobacteriales; family Methanobacteriaceae; genus Methanobrevibacter. The sequence goes on from JAZLLL010000114.1 coordinate 2,578, forward strand.
TTCTTTAAAGGCATAACCTAAAAATCCTTGAAGTTTTGCCCATTCATTTGGAGTCATATGGCGGATTCCTTCTTCATTTAATGGTGTTTTTTTACCTTTAACTACTAAACCAGCAATTCCATCTTGAGGATCAAAAACTAAATTTCTTTCTTTACCAGAACCACCAGTAGCTAAAAGAGCATTAGATATAGGATTTTCTATTTCTGGTAAATTAACAATTGCATAACCAAATCCATTACCTTTTTTACTTTGAGAAGATTTATGTCTTTTTAAAGTATCTAAATAACCTTGTGCAACATAATATTTTTTATCTTCATTCATTACTAAAACTTCAGTTAAATCTTTATAAATTGGTTCTTTACTTCTTTTAGAAGGTAATGATTTAAAACTTAATTTATCTAACTTTTCCCCATATCTTCTTTTATCAAAACCAACTAAATAGACTCTTGGTCTATTTTGAGGAAGACCAAAATTCTTAGCATTTAATACAAGATTAGTTTTTTCAAAATAAAAACCATCATTCATTAAATTAGGATGAACACCAACAATTTTATAATCTAATTCATTAATTAAAGTGTCTAAAATAATTTTAAAAGTTTTACCTTTATCATGAGTTAATAAACCTTCAACATTTTCAAGTAAAAATGCTTTAGGTCTTGTTGATTCTATCATTTCTGCAATATGGAAGAAAATAGTTCCTCTTAAAATATCTTTAAAACCTTCTCTTTTACCTACAGCACTAAAAGTTTGACATGGAAATCCTGCAAGTAAAATATCATAATCAGTTTCTTTAATAGATTCTTTAAATTCTTCAGTAGTTATATCATTCATAGGATTTTCATTATATAAATGTTGGTAAGTTTTACAAGCAAATTTATCATTTTCAGCAGATAAAACATTGGTAGCACGATTAGTTAGTTCAAAACCTTTTCTAATCCCTCCAATACCTGCACATAAATCAATAGTTTTAAATTTATACATAAAAATCCTCACTTTATATATAATTTATATTATGTTTAATAAAATAATTAAATATTTGCAAAGAGCATTTGAAAATAAAGTAAAAATTAAATTAGAAAAAATTATTAATAAATAGGAATTTAATCTATAAAAATTACTTAATAAAAAAATAGAAAGAGAAATTAGAATTGTAAAAGAGGAGTCAAACCACCCATTGTAATAAATGCCACACTAATAAAAAATTCATCACATTTATGTAACTCTTCTTTAATTGAGTTTAAAACCTTTCCTCCAGCATTATTAACAAGTAATTTAGGTTTAAACTCACCTGAAGAATTATAATCACTATCAATGAAAGCAGTCCTTGCCCCACCTAAAATATTAGAATCAAAATCCATAGTTAACTCCCAATTTAAAAATAGATATTACTTATTATATTGGTTAAATAATATAAAGATTTTTAAAAAAAAAGTAAAAAAAGATAGAAAGAAATCCTCAAAATAGAGGATTTTGCATTATATCCGACTAATAAATAAAATTATATCATCATTCTATCCAAATATTTATATTTAATTCCTAAATCAAAGCAATTTAATAAATAGTAAAAAAATTTAGTGCTCTATAAAAATTTAAAAAAAGTAATTAAAAAAAGTGGAAATCCTCAAAAGAGGATTTAAATGTCCACTCAACCTATTGAATAAAGATTTATTACAAGACTATTTAAAGCTTTCTATTTAATTCCTAACTCAAAGCAATTTTAGTAAATAGTAAAAAATTTTAGTGTTTAAGAATATTATAAAAAAGAGCTAAAATTGCTTTAAAATTAAAAATAAACATCAAAAACGAAATTAAAAAGAATAGTTTAAATAATAAATCATACAAACTCGAACATTGTCCCCACTTAAAATAAAAAATGAAGGAAAAACATTAAAAAAGTGGGATTGTCTACTCAACCTATGAGACATCCTACTAATAAAAATTTAGTAGGGGGTGTTAATATGCGGAGTATTAATATTTTAGGATATTTAATAATTTCAATATCCTATTGTTTATTAACAGTTGCTTATATTATAATCGCAATTAATAATCTGTAAATAGACACTTATATGTCTAGTGGGGACACCTTCTACTAAATTAATTAAAAATAAAAAAAATAATCACATATTTTCTTTTAAATAATCTACAGCAGCTACGTCTGCTTGTATCCATTCAACAGAATCAAGATCTTCTTTAGATAACCATTTAGCATTATGATGTTCAAGTAATTCAAAGTCACCTTTAAGAACACATTCAAAACAAGACATGTATAAATAGAAAGTTGGATATTGCCATTCCAAGTCAAGAGCAAACTTTTTAACTTCAATATCAGCATTTAATTCTTCTTTAATTTCACGAATTAAAGCTTCTTCTTTAGTTTCATCCTCTTCTATTTTACCACCAGGAAACTCCCATAAACCTTCAAATTCCCCATATCCACGTTGAGTAGCTAATATTTTATCATCTTTTTTAATAATAGCTGCAACTACAAATAATTCTTTCATAGATAGTCACCAAATATTGAATATTATATCCTGTAAATCATATAAATCTTTTCAACAGTATGTCTAATAGAAATAGTCTTTACATAATACAAAAAACATTATAATACAAAAAACACACACCACAACACATAATACAAAAAACATATAAGAAATACACATTATAATAAAAAAACCATATAGTATAATAAAAGGTAAGATAAAATGAAATCAATTTACTTCAACGGTAAAAAACCAGTTCTAAAAGAGCTTAAAAAACCAGTTCCTACTAAAAATCAAAGTCTTGTAAAAATATTAATTGCTGCCATATGTAATACAGATAAAGAAATCATAAAAGGATATAAAGACTTTAAAGGCATAATGGGACATGAATTTGTAGGAATTGTAGAAGAATCTCCAAATAAAGAACTTATAGGTAAATATGTAGTAGGAGAAATAAATGAAAGCTGTGGAGAATGTATTTATTGTAAAACTAATAGAAAAACCCATTGTTTAAATAGAAAAGTATTAGGAATTCAAGATAAAGATGGTTGTTTTAGCGAATACCTTCTTATTGATACTAAACAATTACACAAATTACCAGAAAACTTATCACCTTATAAAGCAATTTATACAGAACCATTTGCAGCTGCTTTTGAGATATTAACCCAATTAAATATTATAGATAAAAATAATAAACTAAATAAAAACAATCCAAACTTAAATAAAAATGTAGCAATACTTGGAGACGGAAGACTTGCATATTGTATTGCACAAGCATTTAATTATATAAATAAAGAAGTTACAGTTATAGGAAAACATGATAATAAATTAAGTCTATTTAAAGAAAATATAGAAAATATAAAAACTAAAAAAGAATGGGAAGAAGATAGTTTTGAGATAGTAATAGAAGCAACAGGATCACCATTAGGACTCAATCAAGCCATAGAAATTGTAAGAAAAAAAGGAACAATAATTCTTAAAAGTACATATGCAGAAGATACAATTTGTCCAATGACAAAAGTTGCAGTAGATGAAATAACAATAATAGGAAGTAGATGTGGACCATTTAAACTAGCTTTAGATGGATTATCTCAAGATAAAATAAGATTCCCAGATATAAATCTTTATAAACTTAAAGAGTATGAAAAAGCATTTAATGACAATAGTTTTAAAAATGGATTTTTAATAAATGATTTCTAAAAAAAAGAGTTCTAATAAAAAAACTCTAAAAAATCCATAAAACCCCAAACAAACACCACATAAAAAAAAACTCTAAAAAATCCATAAAAACCCCAAACAAACAAACACCCAATAAATGATTCTAATAAATATCATAACATATTAAACACAATTAAAAAAAATAAGTTTATTTTCTAATTTTATAACAAAATTACTATAAAAAAGGTTAAATTTATAAACATAATCATGCATAATACATTTATAAAAATAATTTTAACTAAGTATACATCACATACAAAAAATTTTAAATATCTAAAGACTGAGAATAAATTAAAATTAGCAGATATTTAAATTTGTATATTCTCAAGTATGCCTCCTTTAAAGAGATAGGTGATTTATATGAAACGTTTTACTGGTATTATTTTAGTAATCTTAGCTATAGGCTTAATTTTACCGAATGTCTTAGCAAATGATAATAATGTTGTTATAACTTATGGAGAAACAACATACAATAATCAAGATTATAAAAATATAGTTGATATTTATTTTTCAAAATCATGCCCCATTCACGAAGCTGAAATGGAATGCATAAATGCAGATGAAGTAAATAAGATTTCAACTAGTATCTCACAAAAAACTTATAATTCTAATCAAATATTATCTTCAGCATTGCTTGATTTAAATAATCAGGACCTTTTTGTTGAAGTTGATAATTCTAAGATTACAACTATAACTCAAAAAATGTATGAATCTGCTTTAAAATCTGCAGGTATTGATAAAGGACAGGTGATAATTACAAGTCCTGTTCCTGCAACTGGAGAATCTGCTCTTGCAGGAATAATGGAATGTTATGAAAACATAACCCAAGTAAGTGTTCCTGAAGAAGTTAAAGAATCAGCAAATAAAGAAATTTATGCTGAAGGAGAAATTATTGAAAACTCCAATATAACCCCTGAAACCTTATCTGATCTTGTAGATGATGTTAAAGAAGAAGCAGAAGAAATTAATGCAAACACTAGTGATGAAATTGTTAAAATAATTAACAATGAAACAACAGAAAAAAACATCCCTTTAGAAGAGGAAGATGTAGATAAACTTGCAGAAGCAATATTTGATGTACATTCTGTTCAAGATATTGCAAAAGAATATGAAACAGAATTATCTAATTCTATTGAAAACAATACCAATTCATGGATAGATAATATTTATGAATTTTTTGGATTATAAATACATAATCATGGACTTAATACTACTTAAAATACTATTTTTATAATCAAATAAGTCCATTTTTATAAACTTTAATTATTTTATAATATTTATAATTAAATAGCTAAAATTCT
>JAZLLL010000115.1:0-3651 GCA_045598125.1 Methanobrevibacter sp.
ATTATTTTTATATTATTTATAATTTGGATATTAAAATATTAGAGCAATATATAATTTAATAATATTATTTACTTGAAGGTGTTTTTATGATTGATCCATGGGCATCATTTGACTTAGATTATGATAAATTAGTTAATCAGTTTGGTATAAGAAAATTTTCAGATATTTTAGATAAAATTGAAAATCCACTTCCTTTAATGAAAAGAGGAGTTATTTTTGGACATAGGGATTTTGATAAGATAGTTCCTCTTATAAATAATAAAAAAGATTTTGCTGTTGTTACAGGTATGATGCCAAGTGGCCAGATGCATATTGGTCATAAAATGGTTATCGATCAACTTAAGTGGTATTTTGATTATGGGGGTAAATTATCATTATCTATTGCAGATATGGAGGCTTATGCTGCAAGAAATATTAGTTTTGAAGAAGGTAAAAAAATAGCTATCGAAGAGTATCTTGCTAATTATATTGCACTGGGATTAGATTTAACTGATGAAAATATCCATATTTATTTACAATCTCAAAATAAAGTATTAAATGATTTAACTTTTAAAATCTCTAAAAAAGTGAATTTTAATAATTTACATTCAATTTATGGATTTACTCAAAGTACAAATTTAGCTCATGTTTATGCACCTCTTGTTCAAGTAGGAGATATATTACTTCCTCAAACTGAAGAGTATGGTGGTCCTAAACAGGTTATTGTTCCTGTTGGTATTGACCAAGATCCTCACCTTAGATTAACTCGTGATATTGCAGCTAAATTAAGTGAAGAACTTGGATTTATTGCTCCTGCTTCAACTTATCATAGATTTTTAACAGGTCTTACTGGAGATAAAATGTCAAGTAGTAAACCAAAAACTGCAATTTACTTAAATAATACTCCTAAACAAGCTGAAAAAAAAGTCAAATCTGCTAAAACAGGAGGTAGAGAAAGTTTAGAAGAACAAAAAGAATTAGGTGGTCAACCAGATTCTTGTGTTATTTACGAAATGTTAGTTTATCATTTAATTGATAATGATGATGAACTTAAGAAAATTAGGGAAGAATGTCTTAATGGAACTCTTCTTTGTGGTCATTGTAAAGTTCACACTGCTGAATTAATGAAAGAATTCTTTGAAGATTTACATACTAAAAAAGAAGAATCTTTAGAAATAGCTAATACTTTGTTTGATTAATTTTTTTATTTAGTTAAATATTTTATTTAAATTATTTTTTTTTAATTAATCATATCCATATCCCTATTTAATTAAATAATTAAATTTTTAATTAAATTTAATAGGTGGTTATTTTGAATTTAAAGAAATATGTTAATTGGTATATATCTGAATTAAAATTTGCATTTATTGAAAATAAATATTTATTATTAGTTATTATTTTATTATTTTTAGTAATGATTTTTATTGGTTATTTTGGTTCAGATATTATAAGTTTCCTAATGGATCCTATGCTTAATTCATTTGAAGAGAAGGTTAGTGATGGAACTGTAACTTTAACTACTCATTCATTATTTATTAATAATTTTGAAGTAATTTTAATCATATTTATAGGTTCTGCTTTATTTGCATTTATTGGATTAATCATATTGATGAGTAATTCCTTATTTTTAGGTTACTTTGCAACAAAAATGCCAATTATCCCATTTTTAGCTTTAACAATTCCTCATGGTATTTTTGAGATTCCTGCAATGATTTTATCTTCATTTTCAGGGCTTGTTGTTTTTGTATTTATTATTCAATTTTTTAAAGATTTATTTAATTCTAAAAAATTAATTGAAATTATTAAAAATATGAAAATAGAGAAAAATAAGGAGGATATTGTTGATTTGGATGAAAAGTTAACTCTTAAATATAAGATAAAATTGGCATTTAAAAATAACTCATATAAGTTAAAACAAGCATTAGTTCTATTTATTCTTTCAGTTATATTATTAATAATTGCTGCTTTTGTTGAGGCGAATATTACTGAGTTTGTTGGTTTAAACTTTTTAAATTTTTTAAATAATTTTATTCCAGTTTGGAATTAATTTTCGTTCTGGAATTAATTTTACTTTTTTCATTAATTTTTTATACTATAAATTTTATAATTATATGGTGTATATTAATTAGGATTATAATTTATCTTGTCAATTAATTTTAATTATTAATAAATATTAATTCAATTTGATTATTAAATTATTATTGAAAGTTAATTATTAAGAATTTAATTATTAGAAACTAATTTAATTAACTATTATTTAATTGCTATGTTTAAGTGATATTATGATTAGATGTGTGTCTTGTGGTGAACAATACGAAGATGATGAAGTTATTTATAACTGTAAAAAATGTGGTTCTGTCTTAGAAGTTGAAGTTGAAGTTGATGTTCCTAAAAATACTTTTGATAATAGAAGAGATAATTTATGGAAATATAAAGAATGTTTGCCTGTTGATTCTAGTAAAAAAGTCTCTTTAGATGAAGGGGGAACTCCATTTTGTAAGTGTGATAAATTGGGAAAGGAATTAGGTATTAATCTTTATGTTAAAGTAGAAGGTTCTAATCCTACTGGTAGTTTTAAAGATAGGGGTATGACTATTGGTATGACTAAAGCTATGATGCTTGGTGTTGATACTGTAGGTTGTGCTTCTACTGGTAATACTTCTGCATCTCTTGCAGCGTATGCTGCTAGAGCTGGACTTAGATGTGCAGTGTTCCTTCCAGCAGGAAAAGTTGCTTTAGGTAAATTAGCTCAAGCTATGTTTCATGGTGCTGAAGTATTTTCTATTAATGGAAACTTTGATGAAGCTTTAAAAGCTATGACTCAACTTGCTATTGAAAAACATTTGTATTTGCTTAATTCAATTAATCCATTTAGATTAGAAGGTCAAAAGACTATTGGTTATGAAATTGTTCATGATTTAGGTTGGGAGTCCCCAGATAGAATAATTCTTCCAGTTGGAAATGCAGGTAATATTTCCGCTATTTGGAAAGGTGTAACTGAATTTTATAATGCTGGATTTATTAAAGATTTACCTATGATGACTGGTATTCAAGCTGAAGGTGCTTGTCCAATAGCTAATGCTTATAAAGATAATACTATGGATATGGTTCCTGTTGAAAATCCTGAAACAATAGCTACTGCTATTCGTATTGGTGCTCCAGTAAGTTCTATTAAAGCTTTGAGAGCTATTTATGATTCTAATGGTTTGGCTGAAACTGTCACTGATGATGAGATTCTTAATGCTCAAAAATTACTTGCAAGGACAGAAGGTATTGGTGTTGAACCTGCTTCTGCAGCATCTATTGCAGGTCTTAAAAAATTAGTTGAACAAGGAGATATTGATAAAGGGGAACACGTTGTTTGTGTTGTAACTGGACATTTACTTAAAGATCCAAATACTGCAATTGATGCTTGTGTGGACCCAGTTAAAGTTGATGCAAACATTGATAAAATTAAAGAAATATTGCTTAATAAATAATTTTATCTTTTTTATTTTTTTAGTTTTTTTTTAATTTTTAATATTTTTTTTTAAAAGAATATTTTTTCATTTTTTATTTTTTTTTAGTTTTTAGTTAGTTTAGATATTTTTTAAAAAGCATATGAGGTGTTTGATTTATTTTTAATATAACTCTTTTTTATTTTTTATATTTATTTTTAAACTTATATTTTTA
>JAZLLL010000116.1:0-3565 GCA_045598125.1 Methanobrevibacter sp.
ATCTTATTACTTATTTATTTTATAAACTTTCTTATTTTTCTCATTTATTTATTATCCACATCTTTATATATTTTTAAATTAATAAATAATAATGATTAATTTTTAATAATATAATGTTTTTTATTATATTTAAACAAGATAAGATATTATTAATAATTTTTTAGTTTATTAAATTTGAGGTGTATTTATGAAAGCTGTAATTCCTGCTGCAGGTTTAGGAACTCGTTTTTTGCCTGCTACTAAAGCTCAACCAAAAGAAATGTTACCTGTTTATGATAAACCTACTATTCAATATGTAGTTGAAGAAGCTGTTGAGTCTGGTGTGGATGATATTTTAATTATAACTGGAAAAGGTAAACGCCCTATTGAAGACCATTTTGATAGATCTTTTGAACTTGAACATCATTTAAAGACAAAAGGTAAAGAAGAGTATCTTAAGGAAATTGAATATATATCTAATTTAGCAGATATTCATTTTATTAGACAGAAAAAACAAAAAGGTCTTGGTGATGCAATTTATTGTGCTAAAAAACATGTGGGTGATGAACCTTTTGTTGTAATGCTTGGAGATACTATTACTAAATCTAAAATTCCTTGTACTAAACAATTAATTGAAGTTTATGAGAAATATGGTAAATCTGCAATTGCTGTTGAAGAAGTGCCTGAAGAAAAAATTGAAAGATATGGTATTATTGGTGGTGAAGAAGTAGAAGATAATGTAATTAATATTAATCAATTAGTTGAAAAGCCTCCTAAATCTGTTGCTCCAAGTAATTTAGCTATTATGGGTAGATACTTCCTGACTCCAGATATATTTGATTATATTGAAAATGTGGAACCCGGTTATGGTGGGGAAATACAACTTACTGATGCATTAGCTAAATTAAATGGAATTTATGGTAAAGTTTTTGTTGGAGAATCATATGATATTGGAAATCGTGTTGATTGGTTAAAAACTAGTTTAAAATTTGCAATGGATGATGAGAGTTCTCGTGAAGATATATTGAATTTTATACAAACTGAAATTATTAATAATTATTAATTTGATTAATTTACTATTAATTAGTTTAATTATTATTTTATTATGTCTATTAATGATTTAATGATTAAGATATGTAAATAAGAATTGTAATTATCTTTTTGTGGTTTAATGATTAAGAAAAATAAAGAAGAAATTGAGATTGAAGAATTAAAAGAAAAATTATCTAATTATAGAAAAGCAAATAGTATTCTCCAAGAAAGATGTGTATCTTATGAAGATAGAATTCAACGTTTTGCAATTGAACGTGAAAAATTAGCAATATCTATTGCAGAATTTGAATCTTTAGATTTAGAACTTAAACAATATGATATTGAAGAGTTAACTCAAGAAACTTATAAACTTGAACATAGGGTAGATGTTCTTAGAACTTATCTTCGTAGTGAAAGAAATGATAATGAACATTTAACTAAGATTATTAATAATTTAACAAAACAATTAAATGAAGCTAATTTTGAAATAGCTAGATTAAATAAAGAATTTAATAAACTTAGAATACGTAAAAATCAAAGAACATTTTTCTTAGAAAATCGTTTAGATATTGCATATGAAAAAATAGCTGAACTTAGATACACTTTAAATGAATATGAAAAACTTGGTTTTTGGAAAAGAGTTCGTGGAAAAGCTCCTGAAAGCTTAGAAGAACTAAATGATTAGATTTTATTAGTTAGATTATAATTTTTTATTCAAATAATTAAAATTTTATTCTTGTTATAAAAATTTAAAAAATTAAAAAAGGGATTAATATGGAAACTCAAAGAATTATGGTTACTGGTGGAAGTGGATTTATAGGAACTAATCTTGTAAATGAACTTAGAAGTCGTGGACATGAAGTTTTAGCTGTTGATTTATTACATCATGAAAATGAGGCTGATTTATACTCTGATGAATATTCTGACTATGTGAGAGGAGATATTCGTAACTATCGTCAAATGGAGAGAATTTTTGATGATAATGAAAAATTTGATTATGTATATAATTTAGCTGCAGAATATGGTCGTTGGAATGGAGAAGCATATTACGAAAATCTTTGGGAGACTAATGTAATAGGTCTTAAAAATATGATTCGTCTTCAAGAAAAACTTGGTTTTAGGATGATTTCTTTTTCATCTGCTGAAGTTTATGGGGATTATGAAGGTATTATGAGTGAAGATGTAATGGAAAACAGACAGATTAAAGATACTTATCAAATGAATGATTATGCTATTTCTAAATGGGCTGGTGAATTAATGTGTATGAACTCAGCTACTATGTTTGGAACTGAAACTGTAAGAGTTCGTCCAGTTAATTGTTATGGGCCTCATGAAGCTTACTCTCCTTATAAAGGTTTTATTCCCATATTTATTTATAAAGCACTTCATGGATTACCTTATTCTGTTCATAAAGGACATAAAAGAATTATTGATTATGTTGAAGATACAGCTAATACCTTTGCAAATATTGTGGATAATTTTATTCCTGGTGAAGTTTATAATGTTGGAAGTAAACAAGAATGGGAAATGACTATTGAAGAATATTCTGATTTAGTTTTAGATGCTGTTGGAGTGGATGATTCTCTTGTAACTTACACTCCTGCTGAAGATTTTACTACTAAAGTTAAAACAATTGATTTTTCTAAGGCGATTCGTGATTTAAAACATGACCCTAAAGTTGATCCTAAAGAAGGAATTAAAAGAACTGTTGAATGGATGAAATGGTATTACAGAATCGAATAATATCTTTCATTTAAATTTAAATAATCAATTTTTTTTGAAGTTGCTTATTAATAATTTTTAGGTGATTTTATGGTAAGTTCAGTAGCTATTATACCTGCTTTTAATGAAGAAGTAGCTATTGGTTCTATTATCCTTAGAACTCTCCAATATGTTGATGAAGTTCTTATTGTTAATGATGGTAGTGATGATAAAACCTCTGAAATAGCTAAATTAGCTGGTGCTAATGTTATTAATCATACTACTAATTTAGGAAAAGGAGAAGCTTTAAGGTCTGGTTTTAAAGCAGTTCATGATTTTGATATAATTGTTACTATTGATGGTGATGGTCAACATAATCCTGATGAAATTCCTTTGTTAATCAGACCAATTATTGAAAATGGGGTAGATTTTGTTAATGGTAGTAGATATATAAATGGGCCTGAAGAAAATACTCCTGCTTATAGAAGGCTAGGTCAACAAGTTCTGGATAAAGCTACTAATATCTCTGCAGGAATCAATATAACTGATTCACAAAGTGGTTTTAGAGCATTTTCATCTAATGCATGTAATTGTTTTAGATTTAGTGATACTGGTTTTGGCATTGAAAGTGAAATGCTTGTAGATGCATCAGAAGCAGGTCTTAAAATTGTAGAAGTTCCAATTACAGTTCGTTATGATGTTGATGGTTCTACAAAAAATCCTGTAACTCATGGTGTAGGTGTATTGGTTAATGTTATTAAAGATAAAATTATAAGAACTATTAAAAAATAGTTTTTTTTATTTTTTTATTATTTTAATTTTATTTATTTTAAAAAGAGATATTTTTTTATTA
>JAZLLL010000117.1:0-2509 GCA_045598125.1 Methanobrevibacter sp.
TTATATAAAACAAATATAATACTATTATAAAATTTACTATATAATAAAAAATTAATATTAATTAATAAAACTGATTATTATGTCTAAATTAGCTATTGATAAATTTAAAGAGGATATTCGTTTTAGAGATAAAATAGCTCATATAGAAACAATTCCTGCAAAGAAAGAATCATATAAAAAAGTAGCTAATTTAAATGAAAAAATTTTAAAATATCTTGAAGAGAGAAATATAAGCTTATATGAACATCAAGTAGATAGTATTGATAAAATAAGAAATAAAGAAAACATAATAATCACAACACCAACAGCAAGTGGAAAAACTCTTGCATTTAACTTACCAGTACTTGAAACTCTTATTGAAGATGAAAATAGCTGTGCATTATATATTTATCCTGCAAAAGCTTTAGCATATGACCAATTAGAAGTAATTAGAAAATTTGAGAGAGAATTAAATATTGAACTTAATTCCAATAACTATGATGGAGATACTCCTAAATCTAAAAGGTATAAAATAAGAGAAGAATCACGAGTTATTTTAACAAACCCCTATCAATTACACCATATATTAGCTTGGCATCATCAATGGAAAAGATTCTATACTAATCTTAAATACATAGTTATTGATGAAGCTCATTATTATAAAGGAATCTTTGGATCAAATGTAGCTTTCTTAATAAGAAGACTAAAAAGAATAGCTAATTTTTATGGTTCAAATCCACAATTTATTTTATCATCTGCAACTCTTGCAAATCCTTTAGAATTAGCTGAAAAACTTGTAGGGGAAAAGTTCTCTATTGTTGATAATGATACTTCTCCTAGTGGAGAAAAAGATTTTATTTTATATAATCCTTATAAAATATCATCAAAAAAAAGAGAAGATTCTGTATCTATACATCAAGAAACTGAAAAAATATTTTTATATTTACTTTTAAAAGATATTCAAACTCTTTGTTTTACTTCTTCACGTAAAATAGCTGAATTAATAGCTATGTGGGCTAAAAACGATATGTATACTTTAAAACGTAAACTTACTGGAAGAATAACCTCTTATAGAGCAGGTTATTTAGCTAGTGAAAGACGTAATATTGAAAAAGGTCTTAAATCAAGAGAATATTTAGGAGTTGTCTCAACAAATGCTCTTGAACTTGGAATAAATATTGGTACATTAGATGCTGTTTTAATATCCGGATATCCAGGATCTATGATTTCAACTTGGCAACAAGGCGGAAGAGCAGGTAGAGAACGTCAAAAATCATTAGTTATTCTTATTGCATTTGAAAATCAACTAGATCAATACTTTATGAATAATCCAGAAGAATTCTTTGGAAAAGCTAATGAAAATATTATAATTGATTTAAATAATGATATATTAAAAAATAATCATATTATATGTGCTTCAAAAGAACTTCCAATAACAAAAGAAGAAGCAAAAGAATTATTTAATGCAGATGAAAAATTTTTAGATAAAATATGTGAAAATAAGGATATTATTAAAAATCCTGCTGGAATTTATATGTATCCTTATGATGACAGTCCCTCTTTTGATTTTTCACTAGATCAAATTTCAAATGAAATATTTACAATTATGAATGGTAGAGAAGTAGTTGAAAAAATTGAAAGAGCACAAATGTATAGAGAAGCTCATGAAGGAGCTATTTTAATAAACAAATCTCAAACTTATATTGTAACTAATGTTAACTTTAAAACACATTATATTAATGTAATTAAAAAATCTGTAAAAGCCCATACTCTTGCACTTAAAAAAACAGACATTAAAATTACTAAAAAAATAAAAAGAGAAAGAATTGGAGATTTTACTGTTAATTTTGGAGAGTTAGAAGTAGAAGAAGATTATTTTAAATACAAAAGAATGGAATATTCTAAGACTATTGGAACATATAATCTTGATTTACCTCCACTTAAATTTAAAACAAAAGGACTATGGTTTACAGTAGCTAATGGAGTAAAAGAGAAACTTGAAGAACTATTTAGTGAAAAAGATGTTTATGCTGGAGGCCTTCATGGTGTTGAACATTCACTTATAGGTCTTTTCCCTCTTCATGTAACTTGTGATAGATTTGATATTGGCGGAATGAGTACTAATTATCATAAAGATACACAAGAAGCAACTATCTTCATATATGATGCATATGAAGGTGGAATTGGTATTACTGAAAAAGCAATAGAAGTTTTTGATAAATTAACTAATTCAACAAGAAAACTTCTAAAAACTTGTAAATGCAAAGATGGATGCCCATCATGTATTTATTCACCTAAATGTGGTAATGATAATAAACCTCTTCATAAAAAAGCTACTGAGTTTATATTAGATTATATGTGGGAAGAGATGAATAAACCATCTTATGAAGAAATAGCTAATAAACAAGTTTATGACTATGAAGTTATTGAAAAAAACTCACAAATAATAGATAAAGAAAATAATCAAATAGATAAAAAAGAAACACAAAAAGAAAATACAAATAAAAAAAATAATACAAATAAAAAAGAA
>JAZLLL010000118.1:0-10079 GCA_045598125.1 Methanobrevibacter sp.
AGATTTAATATAATCTGACTTATTTTTTCTATTTCTTCATCTGATATAAATGAAGATAAAACTAAAATCAAATTACTTTTTATTCCGTTATTTTTAGAATTCTTTTTATCTATGATTTTGTAAGATTCTTCTAAAAGAGATTCAATATTCTCAAAGTATTCTTCTGGACTATTAAATGAGAATGAAGGGTCAAAATAGTAATTTTTTATAGGTAATTTTATAGTTTCTTTTAAAACATCTAAATTATCAATAAAAGCACCTAATTTTAAATCTTCATTTTTAATTGGTATAGAGTGATAAGTATTATATTCTTTAATAAATTTATTTGTTATTTTTCTTGTCTTATTAATATTGTCTTCATTTGGTTTATAATAATTTAATAATAAATCTGTAGATTTATCTAAAATATTACGTCTTATTTTATTAAGTTTTCCAATTGGTATGAAGATATTTTTAGGCATATGGTTTATTTTGATATTATTTATATAAAATGGAGTAGCTCCTGTTTTAGATAGTTGTTTAATAATATCTTTCTCTGAAATTGGTCTTTTTTCTGCTTTTTCTGCTTGGATTTCAGATATATAATTAAATCTCTGCTTTTTATTTTCAATTTTAAATTCTACATTTACAATAAGATTTAATTTATCACTCCAATTGATATCAATTAATATTGGAATGTGTTGTTTGATTATTTCCTTTTTAAATTGTTTAATTTCATCATGTGTTGTTTTAGAATAACTGAGGAATACTTGATCGCCTTCTCTAACATTACGAGTAGTATCAAGTTTTACATAATTATCAGTTTGTTCTATAATATTATCAATATAAATTCCTTTGATTTTATCTTTATATTTAAAACCAATTCCATCCCCTATATTAAGAGTTATTTTGTTTTCAGGATTTTCTTTATCAATTTTAATTGTTTCTCCTTTTTTTGATGAAATTTTTCCAATATAAACTCCTTCATGTCCTGAGCTTTTTCTACCTAAAACATCTCCTGGTTTTTTGTTAAGGATATATCCTTCACTAAATTGTCGATTAAACACTAAAGATAAATCTTGTTCATATTTTTCTTTTTCTTCTCCTTCAACACCATCAATTAAATGTCTATAAGCATTAACAATTGTTCCAACATAATCTGAAGATTTCATACGTCCTTCTAATTTAAGAGAATAAACCCCTGCATTTGCAATTTTATCTAAACCTTTATAAACTGCTAAATCATGAGTTGAAAGTAGAAAACCATTTCCTACATTATAATTTTTATATTTTAATTTGTATTGTTTACGACAAGGTTGTGCACAAGCACCTCTATTTCCACTTCTTCCACTATTATAAGAAGAAATGTAACAATTACCACTAAAACAGTAACAAAGTGCTCCGTGTCCAAAGACTTCAAGTTCCATTTCGATTCCTTGTTTTTTAAGGTTATCATAAATTTTACTTATTTTATCAATACTTAGCTCACGAGGGAAAACAATTCTATCAATTCCATTTTCCACAGCCCATAATACACAATTATAATCACTTAAAGTCATTTGGGTGGATGCATGAACTTCAAGTTCAGGAATAAGATTTTTAAGAAGTTCAATTATTCCTAAATCTTGCACGATAACAGCATCTATTCCTATTTTATACAAGTTGAATAAGTATTTTATAATATCAATAATCTCAAAATTATTTATTAAAGTATTAACTGTGACATGGACTTTGACTCCATTAAGATGAGCATATTCGACAGATTTTTTAATTTCTTCTAATGTAAAGTTTTTAGCAAAAGCTCTTGCTCCGAATCGCTCACCAGAAATATAAACTGCATCGGCTCCAGCATTAACTGCTACAATAAAAGTTTCATATGAACCTGCTGGTGCAAGTAATTCTGGTATTGTCATTTTTAATCTCCCTAATTTTTTTTTTTTTTTTTTAATTTGATAATATTTCATAATTTTTAATATTTATAATAGAATATATTCTATTTAATAAACAATGTAACTATTACTAAATTTGTTTTTATTATTATATATAATTGATTTTTACATAATTTTTTATATTTTGAAGTTCAATTTTAAATTATGTATATTGTTTTTGAAGGAATTGATGGTGCGGGTAAATCTACTCAGATTAATCTTTTAAAAGATTGGTTAATTAGTAATGGTTTTAATGTTGAAACTGTTGTTGAACCAACTGATAGTGATGTAGGTAAGTTAATTCGTAAAATATTAACTTATCCTAATGCAACTGAGAGTAATATTCAAAAAACGTTAGGATTATTATTTGCTGCAGATCGTTTAATTTTAATGGATAAACTAGATAAATTGGAACAAGAGAATAAGGTTGTTCTTAGTGATAGATCTTTTTATTCAAGTTTGGTTTATCAGAAACCTCAAGAATGGATTTATGAAATAAATAAATTTGCTAAAATTCCAGATTTGGTTTTACTTATGGATTTAGATGTTACTACTTCAGTTTCACGTTGTGATAAAGAAGATACTTTTGAAAATGAGGAATTTTTAACTATTGTAAAAGATTCTTATCAAAAATTAGCCAAGTCTAATAATAATTTCAAAGTAATTAATGCAAATAATGGAGTAAATAAAGTTAGTTCAGATATTAAAAAAGAAGTAGCTCCCTTTTTGGGTATTTGTGTGGATTGTATTTTATAAGTTTTATTTTAATCATGTCTTTTATTTAATTTGTATTATTGTTAGATTCTTAGATGGATTATAATTGGATTTATTAATATTAAATATTATTATGATTAAAAGAATTATAATTAATAATTATCTAATTCTTTTAACCTATCTTTCATAACATTTACAAGATAATCTTGCACTTTTTCTAATTCCTCTTGAGTTCCTAAAAGTTTAGGTCCATATTCAGTTTGTTTTAATTCTACATTGAATTTTTCATAAACATGAGCAATCATAGCTTCACCAACACCATTAGGAAGTTTCATTTCATAAAGTTTTTCTTTTACCATTTTTTTAATTCCTTTAATTTATTAAGATTTTTTAATAGATTTTGTTGATTTTATAATTATTTTTCTACCATAAACTCACGAACTGGTCTTAAAAATTCAATCATATATTTAGTAATTGCATTTTTTAAATCCATTGGATGTAAGTTTCCTTCACTATATGTGTTATATAACTCTTCTTTACTTAATTCTAAATTTCCACCAAATTTTTCAGGTCTTTCAATTACTAAAGTTTTTTGATTTGTGAATATAAAGAATTCTGCAATTTCTAAAATAGGGTTTCCTTCGATTTCTCCTTGAGGACAATAACTTTTTCGAATTTTAGATGTAATTTCTTCTTCACTATCATCCACTGCAATAAAATTACCTTTACTTGAGGACATTTTATCATCTCCATCAAGTCCATGTAATAATGGGGTGTGAATACAAACTGGAGCAGATTTACCTATTTTTGGCAAATTTTCTCTTGCTAACATTTGAATTTTTCGTTGTTCCATACCTCCAAGAGCAATATCTACATTTAAAGCAGACATATCTGCTGTTTGCATAAGTGGGTACACTACACTTGCTACTTTTGGATTATCATCATGCCTACTTACTTGATCCATACTTCTTTTTGCTCTTTTTAAAGTTGTCAAAGTAGTTAATTTGTAAACATCTTCAGTATATTCCTTTTGAGTTTGAAATGAAGATCCTAATATGTATTCAGTATCTTCTGCTAAACCTAATCCTTGGAAACATTTCTTATTGTATTCTGCAGTTTCAGCTATCTCTTCAACACTTCCTTTACCATTTAAATAAGCATGAAAATCTGCAAGAAGAATTTTAATTTTAAATCCCATATCCTGTAATTGTTTTAGTTTCATTATTGTAATAGCATGGCCTAAATGAATTTTTCCAGAAGGTTCGTATCCAGTATATGCGATAGGATTTTCTTTTTCAAGTTTTTCTTTTAATTCATCAATGTCAATGATTTCTAAAGTTCCTTCTTTTATTAATTCAACTTTTTTATCTACATTCATTTTATCCCACTTTCTTATTTTTATTATTTTTTTTGATAGCTTTTAACTATTTTTTAATGATAATCTTTAGATTTATTAGACTTATTATTTCTTTTAAATTAGAAATATCTGATTTTTAAATTTTATAACTTTTATTTCTTCCCCTATGTTATAATCTTTAAATTTTTCATTCATTTTTAAATTAATAGGCGTATAATCTTCAGGATCTAAAATTTGGATATTATTAGGAGATTTTGCAGTAATGATTGCTTTTTTAATTTCTTTTTTACTGGCTATTTTTTCTATATTTTCATATTCTCTCCATTTTAATGTTATTTTCTCATAGTTTTCTAAATTTTCAATTTGTATTCTATTGCCATCAATAGATAATAATTTTCCAATAATATTATTATATTTTACAAAATCATTTATTTCAAATTTTGGTAGTCTAACTGAAATCCATATTCGATATAATCCTTTTCCAGTAGATTTATCTTCACTTATTAATCTGGGAGATTCTTTAATAATTCCTCCAAGTTTTTCTTTTAGTTGTTCTGCTACTTTTTTTGCAGATTTTAGAGAACCTATATAGTAATCTTTACCTTCTTTAGGTTTTGATATTTGGGGAATATATGCTAATTTGTCTTTTTTTGATTGTTTTTTGATTGTTTTGAAAATTAAATCTTCTGATTTTTCTATTTCTTCTTCAGTTAAGTTTCTAGAATCTGAACGTAATTGAATAACTGCTTCATAATATCCTGCAGCTCTTTTACTACATTCTGGACATACTGATTTGTTTATTTTCACATTAGGTGTATGTGTTTCAACAATAGTTTCTCCTAAAACAGTAGCTATTGCTTCAATATAACATTCTGCAATAGTGCCTCTCATTTGATTAATTTCTAACTCAATTTCTTCATTTTCTGCTAATTCATCAACTTTAATGTTATATTCTAATGTTCTATAGATTATTTCTTCTTCAGGAAGGTATGAATCTTTCCATTTTCCTTCTTCTAATTTGGCATTACAATGGCTACAAATAGTTACTTGGATATTATCTGGAATTTTAATTAATTGATATTCTTTTAAAAAACAGTCTTTACAAATTCCATTTACCATTTCAACATCAGTTGCACCACATTCTGGACAGAACATAATAAAAACTCTTTAATTGTTGATTTAAAAATAGATAAAAATAAAGTTAAAAGAATATTGAATTATAATGGTTTTAATGGAGCTTTAGCACCACATGCTGCACATTTTAATATGAATATTCTATCTTCTCTAATGATTGTAGTATCTGGTCTGTTACATTCATGACAAATAACATACTTTTCGATATACTCATCAATTCTTTCATTGATTAAAAAATGGTTAAATTTTCCTTGTAATATTGCTCTTATTCCTTCTAAATTTCCAGCAGTACCTAATTCTCTAAGTAAATATTTTAGTATATGTTGAGGATCTCTATTTAAGGAATCTGCAACTTCTTTAAAATTTTGAATAAAAGTTCTATTTCCTTGAATTACAGAATATGCTTTCACTGGTTCAAACCTTTTAGTTTCAAATACTTCTGGAGGTAATTGATCAATAGCTCTATCTAATAAATTTTCATAATCATTCATTTTATCTCTTCCTTTTTAAATAAGTAAATTAAAGTTTTATAATACATTATTCCATTAATATTATATAATAATATAACTTATAGTTTTTATCATTTATATAATTTAATAATATATAAATACATTCTTTATTTTTTTTTGGAAGAATAAAGAATATTAAAGTATTTATTAAAAATATAAATAATGATTATAGAATATGTCTTAAGTTGTAATTTTATTTATTAAAAAGATAAGATGAATAAAGGAATAAATTTAGAGTTAAATCTATAATAACTATGTTATTCAAAGTTATAACTTAATATTAAGGTCGTTTATATGATCCTGCTGTAGGTTCATAGATAATTCCTTTATTTTTAAGTTGTTTAAGCATAGACTCTAATTTTTCTTCACTTACATCATACTCTTCTTTCATAATTTCTCTAAGTGTATTAATTGGAGCTACATTCTCAAGTTCTTCTAATTTAGCTATTTCTTCAACAACTTTGTTAAGTTTATCTCTATCTGATCTTGGAGTTCTTCCTTCTACTTTATCAATATCTATTTTTCCAGTATCTGGATCATATCCAACTTGTTTTAAGCACTCTTGTTGTAATCTAATTGCTCTTCTAGCATCATCTGCACCTACTTCTTGTTTAAGTTGAAGTTTAGCACTACCTTCTGCTAAACGGATAATTGCCTCTAATTGTCTTGCAGTAATTGGTACTGGCGCATCTTCTTCAACTGCACCTCCTCTCACTTCAACATAAAAGTCTTCAAGTACTTTTGTTGCTTCATCTGTTAATTTAGGATTGCAATTATTACGGGCATAACCAATATATTTTCTAAGTAGTTCTGGTTCAATTTCATAATTTACACTTTCGAACTGGTGTGTTTTAAGAATGTGTTGAGCTAATTTTCTATCATTTTCAATATTTGGTTTATCTTCAATAACAAATGTTAAATCAAAACGGGATAAGATAGGTGCAGGCAAATCTATTTGGTCTGCTACAGTTTTAAATCTATCAAATCTACCGAATTTAGGGTTTGCTGCTGCAAGAACAGAACATCTTGTATTTAATGTTGCCATAATTCCTGCCTTTGCAATACTTACAGTTTGTTGTTCTAATGCCTCGTGAAGTGCGGATCTATCTTCTGAACGCATTTTATCCAATTCATCTACACAAACATTTCCTTGATCTCCAAGTACTAATGCTCCTGCTTCTAAAGACCATCCTCCAAGCTCATCTCTTACTGCAGCAGCAGTTAAACCTGCTCCTGATGTACCTTTACCACTAGTATAAACACTTCTTGGTGCAAGTTTAGATACATATTTTAGCATTTGTGATTTACCAATACCTGGATCTCCCACAATAAGAATATGTATATCTCCTCTTAAACGAGTTTTATCTTCTAATTCTTTTACAGAACCACCAAATAATTGTAATGCAATAGCTTCTTTTACATCTCGGTAACCTCTAATTGATGGGGCTGTTGAATTAATAATTTTATCATGTATGTGAGGATCTTTAGATAATTCTAAAATTTTCGCTTCATCTTCTTCACTAATATCTAATTCTTCAAACTCTTGTTCTAACGGTTCAATATGATTTACATAAAGATAATTTTTGAATTTTCCGCTACGTTCTTCTCTGAAGGTTTTTAAAGTCCCAGTAATCCGAACTTTATCTCCTGGATTTAAAGTATCTACTAAATCATCTTCTAGTGTGAGTAACATTTGTTTAGGTTCAGTCCCTCCAGATAATTTTTCTAAAGGTTCTTGCATTCTTGCTGTTTGAGTATCAATATATTTTGATTCCTCTTGAAGTAATCTAAAAGATCTTCCTCCACATTCATTACATAAAGAAGGTTCCAATATAACATTACTTGAAGTTTGTTCTACTTCATGTAATCTCATACACCCTCTACACTCAAATACTCCAGTTTCAATTCTTGGACGTATTTCGTCAGTTTTTCTTACAATTCCATCTGCTGCTACAAATTTACCAATATATTTACTTAAAAGAACACTTAAATCTACGATGTTGGTTAAATTTTTAAATCTAATATTTAATTCAGCATCTTTCATTAAAGGGTCAATATTTTTTATTGCTTTTTGAGATGCAGCTATAACTTCTTCAGGTTTTTCGATTAGCAAATCTGCTAAATCTGGATCGAACATTTCTAATTCATTATAATCTACAATAAGTGATCTTTCATCAGGATACTTTTCTAAAATTTCAAATACATCATCTTTATAAGTTGTTGAAAAGAATTCTTCAAATTTAGCTAATGATGTTTTTGCTTTGTTAGTAGAATTCATTGTATATTATTTTTGTTGAACTTTTATAAAAGTTTATAGTTTTTTTTTAATTACTTTTTGTTTAAAATTATAAGATTGTTATTTTTTTATAAATTTATCTATAAGTTCATATATTGTTAATAGTTTAGATATATGTTATATTATAAAAGTAAGGGTGTTATTGTGTAAAGTACTAGATTTTTTTTAATATTGGGAATATTTGAATATTAATGATATTAATTTAACTATTAAGATTACTTTATTATTTTTAGTTAGATTCTTTTGGTTATTTAATGAAAATTTTAAATATTTTAAAATACAATAAATAATTATTTAATTATCATTGTATGTAATCAATTATGTGGTGAATATATGAAAAAATCACGTTTAGGTTTGTTTAAATCAACTTCTATGCTTATTTCTGTTTTAGGAGTAATTATGATTATTGCTACTATTATTGTCGTGGCTTATGTAGGTTTTAGTGTTGTTTCATCTGGATTAACTGGTGGTGTTTCTTCTGGTGCTCAATACGATGAATTAAATGTGCTAAAAGATAATTATTCAGCTTTAGAATCTAAATTTAGTGATACTCAATCTAAGATTTTTGTACAAGATAATGCTTCTTTACAACAAAAATATGTTGATGCAGAGGTTTATCTTGTTCATGCTAAAAATTCTTTGGATATGGTAGATAGTGCTTTATCAATGGGTAAAGATTCTTCTGAAGTTGATTTAAGATTAAAAGATGCTAAAAAAGATTTAAAAGATGCTGAAAAAGCATATGATAATTTAATTTCTTAAATTTTTATTTTAATGGTTTTTAACTATTTTTTATTTTTTAGCTATTTTTTTTTAAAATTTATTATTTAACTTTTATTTTTTATTTTTTAGTTAATACTCATTATTTTTATTCTTGAGATTATTGTTTCTTTTAAACCCTAACCCAATTATATACATTTCTTTACTTTTGTTTCTAGAAGAAGGGGGTTTTGTTGAATAAACTTTTCTAAATTTTATTTTAAATTCATCTAAAATGCGTTTATATTCACTACCTTGGAATATTTTAACAACTAAATTTCCTTTTTCTTCTAAAATATTATCTGCAATTATGAATACAGATTCAATTAAATCAACAGATTTTAAATGATCTATATTTTTAATTCCACATAATGAGGGTGAAGCATCAGATATTAAAACTTTGGTTTTCCCTCCAATTAATTCCATAATTTTCTCTTGAACTATTTTTTTAGTAAAATCTCCTCTAATTCCATAGAAATTTTTATTAGGGAATGGTTTAATTCTATTTAAATCAACCCCTACAACTTTCCCTTCTTCCCCTACTTTTTCTAAAGCTACTTGTGACCAACCACCAGGTGCTGCTCCTAAGTCTACAACTGTTTTTCCTTCTTTTATTATTTTGTATTTTTTATCTAATTGTTTAAGTTTGTAAGAGGCTCTTGAACGGTAATCTTCATTTTTAGCTCTTTTATAATAAGGGTCATTTTTCTTTTCCATTTGCCATTTACTACCCATATTTAATCCTCATTTTTTCTTTTCCATTAAATTAATTTGATATTAATTATTTAATAACTATTTTAAGTTATTTTTTATTCTCTTATTTTAAGTTATTTTATTTTTCACTAAAATAGTTTAGTGCAGAGCAAACTGGATCTCCTATTTTTATAAATTCGATATTTATTTCTTCTTCCTCTATATCTTCTGTATTAATTTCAAGTATTGCTACTGAAGGATCAGAAAGTCTTGGAGATGTTGGGCTTCCTGGATTTATTAGAAGTATATCTTTTATTTTTTCTAACTGAGGAATGTGTGAATGTCCACTTACTAAAATATCAACATCCAATTCTAAAGCTAAGTAATAGAGTTGTTGAGTATCTCCTTTAGGATAAACTTCACCATGTATTAATCCAATTTTCACTATTTTTTCTTTTTTATGTGAGATTATTTCTATAATTTGGGATTTAGGTAAGTTTAGATTATTATGTCTATCCATATTTCCTTGAACTACTATTGTTGGACTTATTTTTTCTAATTCTTCAATAACAGATTTATTAGTTATGTCTCCAGCATGTAATATTAATTCTACATTTTTAAATGCAGATTTAATATTTTTAGGTAGTTTTGTTTTTCTATCTGGAATATGAGTGTCTGATATTAATCCAATCAACATTAATTCACCTTAA
>JAZLLL010000119.1:0-5478 GCA_045598125.1 Methanobrevibacter sp.
ATGAAGTCATATTTATTTCAGAAACATTAATTTCTTTATTTAAATCATTAATTTGATTTTCTCTTAAGCTTAAATCTTCCTTAAGTTTAATTTTAAGATTATCTGCAGTATTTCTTAAGTTAACAAAATCAAAATCATCTTCTATACCTTGAAGTTCATCATCACTAATAAATGACCCAAGTACTTCTTTAGTTTTAGATATAAAATTCTTTAAGTTAGATTCTTCTTCTTTTAAATCATTTATTAATTTAGATTTATCTTCCTCATATTGATTTATTAATTTTAAATCAGCAGTTAGTTTTGATTTATCTTCATTTAAAGATTTAATTTTTGATTCTAAAGATAAATAATCTTCATGTGCAGTTTTTTTCTCTTCAAGAGTATTTTTAAGAAAATCTATTTTATTAATCAGATCTTTTTGTTTTTTCTCTTCTTTTTGTAATAGGAGTAATTTTTGACATGCATCTTCAAAATTAAGATAAATAGGTAATTTTTTAGAATATTTTTCTAATCTTCCTCTTTCAGAATCCATTTTAATAAGTTCATCAAGTTGATTTTGAAGTTCATCTTTCTGTTTTTTAACTGAAGCTAATAACTTTTTTTCATTATCCAATCTTAAATTAAACTCTTCAAAAGCTCTTTTTTCTTCTTCAATCTTAATTTTATCATCAAATATTTCCTTTTTATTAATTTCAAGAGATTCAATCTCTTTAGCAATAATTTCTTTTCTTTCAGAATAATTGATAAATTCTTGTTTTTTAGATTTTAATTCTATACCTAAAGTACTGTCAGATTCAATGAGTCCTTTAAGTTTAGCTAGTTTTTTATCAAAATTATTAATTAAAGGAAGTGAATTTTTCCATGCTTTCTCTAATTCTTCAAGTTTTAATAATTTAGATATTAATTGTTTTCTTTCAGCTGGAGTTTTACCAACTAAATCAGATATTTCTCCTTGACGTACATAAATTGCATTTAAAAATAAATCAGCATCCATTTCTAAAATCTTTTCTATTTCTTTATTAACCTCTTTATCTCCAGTACAAATAGGTATAAAATCAAAAGATTCTTTAGAAGATTGTAATAGAATAGCTTTAGATGAAGATTTAGTTCTCTCACGTATAACTTTATAATTAATACCATTAGCTAAAAAAGTTAAACTTACAGACATTTTATCAACAATTTCATCATTATTAGAACGTACTAAATCTTTAAGTTTTTTACCTGTGTACTGTTTATATAATACAAAACTAATAGCCTCAAAAATAGATGATTTTCCAGCACCATTTTGACCAACAATTAAACTAACTCCTTCATTAAATTTAATTGTGGTGTTTATATGGGATTTAAAGTTCTTTAATTTAAGTTCTTTAAAAATCATCTAAATACCTCCAGACTTATCAAATAAACTTGTTTGACCTTTTTTAGTTTGAGATTTCTTAGTAAAATCATTTTTGGTATCATTTTCTAATTTCTCTCTTACTTTTGAAGAAGTTTTAAAATTAGCATCATTTTCCACTAATTTCTCTCTTACTTTTGAAGAAGTTTTATTAACTATTTTTCCTTTACCTTCATTAAATTTAAATTCATTAGAAATTTCATTTTCAAAAGTTAAAATCTCATTTTCACTAAGAAAAACCTCATTTTCACTAGCAAAATAATCTTTATAAAAATTATTAGAAATTAATTCAGCTTCTTCAAAATCATCCTTTGATAAAGTATCTAATAATTCAATAGCAAAATTAGTGATATTTTCATCACTATATTTATCATTAAGTGCTTCAACTAAAGAATGTTTTGCTCCCAAATTTGCATTTTTAACAAGTACTTCTTCCTGAACAAGTTTATTTGGTTTAAAATTAGGTCTAATACTTAAAGTATAATCTTCTAATTCACTCATAATTTTCTCATAAACTTCTGCAGAATTAAAATCACCACCCCCAACAGTAATCTCAAGAATCGGTTTATTATCTAAGATTTTAATTTCATTTTTTATAAGTTGTAATTTTTCATCTAAATATTCATAATCAATATGTTCTTTAATAAATTTTCTTGGAAGTTCCACAGTAACTCTTTTAACAAGAGGCTCTCCAACACCGATTTCCACAATAGCAAAACCTTTACCTTTTTTAGAATAATCTCCCACTTCATCAGACTTCCAAATTTCAGAAGATCCTGGATAAACTAATCTTCCTTTCCCATAAGCATCATTAATATAATTATGAATATGTCCCATCGCATAATAATCAAAATTATCAGGTAAATCTCCTATTTCTAATTCTGGATTAAATGGTAAATATTTATCAATACTTTGATGTGCAACAAGAATAGAAACTATATGGTTTTTAGCTTCTGCCTCAAAAAGTTTATATTTTTCAAGTAAACTTGGTTTATTTGATTTAGGCATATAAGGCATTCCACAAATTAAAACACCATTAAAACTAGTCATTGGATTATTAGGACTTAATAATATTAATCCTAAATCTTTAAATAGTATTTGAGGAGGAACAGCACCTTTTCTTCTTACAGAATCATGATTGCCAGCAATTGCATAAACAGGAATATTTGCTTCTTTTAACCTTAAGAAAGCTTTTTGAAAACGTAAAAGCGCATTAGGAGAAGGTTTTGCAAATTCAAATAAATCTCCAGCATGTATTACAAAATCACATTCTTCTTCAATGATTTTATCAACACATTTATCAAAAACATCATAGAAATCATTTTCACGCTCTAAAAGTCCATATTGTCTATATCCTAAGTGACTATCTGCTAAATGAGCAAATTTCATTATTTACCTCCAGTTTTATTAAAAATTAAATTATACACCTAAATATTAAAGATTTAATAATCATCCTAAACTATACACCTAAACATTAAAGATTTAATAATTATCTAATATATAAATTATTTTTTTATCTAATCTATATATTAATTATAAATATTTTAATTTTTTATTTTTAATTTATGAATGGATTATTTTAAAATATTTATCTTATTAAAATTTAATAATAATTAAATATCTAATTCTCTTTTAACTTCATCTGTAACTTCTTTAACAACAGCTGCAGCTTCGTGAAACTTTTCTTTTTCTATTTCATGCATTTGAACTGGTACAATAGCACGAATACCCTCTTTACATAATATAGCCGGCACTCCTAAAGACACATTATTAACATCCTCAATTTCATTATCTAAGTAAGTACTTACACTTAAGATTTTATTACTATCTGTAATAATTGTTGAAATTAAATTTGCAATTGCATAAGAAGGACCATATTCTGTTGCACCCTTTCTTGCAATGATTGATTTACCAGTTTGTTTAAGTTGATTAATGAGTTTTGGAAGATCTAATGCTGTTGATTTTATAAAGTATTTTAAAGGAATTCCTCCAATAGTAGTTGAACTTAAGAGAGGTACCATATGATTTCCATGTTCTCCAATTACTCTTGTATGAATTTCAGCACTATTTATATTAAAATGTTTTGCTAAAATCATTTTTAATCTTAATGAATCTAAATGATTTCCAATACCTATAACTTTATTTTTATCAAAACCTGATGCTTCTAATGCTATAGTTGTCATCACATCTACAGGATTTGTTACAACTATTATAATTGAATCTGGAGCATATTTTGCAATTTGTTTTCCATAATTGTGTACAATTTTAGCATTTGGTTTTGCTAATTCTAATCTGTCCATTCCTTCTTTTCTTGCAATTCCTGCAGTAATCAATACAATATCAGAGTCTCTCATATCTTCATAACTATTTGAAGGTATTAAATTACATCTGATATTTTCTGCAGCTAGTGCATCATACATATCGATTACTTCACCTTCTGCTTTTTTAACACTATTTTTTCTTGAAAGAAGTACAATTTCATTTACAGTATCCATTCTTGCTAATGTAAATGCAACATTTTTTCCAATTGTACCAGTTGATCCTAAAATACTTACTTTTGCCATAATATATTATCTCTTTATTATAATAAAAATAATTTATGTAATCTATTTATTAAACTAATATATAATTAAGTCATATTAATGAATTTTTTGTTTAAATAAATTCATTAAATCATTACAAAGCATAGTTAAATGATAAAATTAACCATAAATAAAAATAGTAGAAAATATAATAAAAAATAAAATAAAATTTATAAGTAAAATACTAATTAATCAGTACCATTACCTAATTTAAAGCTTAAAGAACCTGTTCCATCATTATTTAGAGTAATATTACTACATTGAGGATTTAATTCCGTTAAAAGAGCTTTACCATTTGTAGGATCCATGCATTGAGGTAAATAATTACTAATAACAATCGGATAAATAATCACTTTACATTCATCTCCAACTAAATTAAGATTTAAGAAATATGCTCTATGAGTAGCTGGATTAGATTGATCAAATATAAAATTACCTAAATTATAGAAAATAGGTTTACCTTTATACATCTCAACTCCTTGAGTAACATGAGTATGAGTTCCAACTACAATATCTGCACCATAATCAATAGATTCATGAGATATTTTCTTTTGCATTTCATTTGGAGAGCGACTATATTCATTGCCATAATGAAGATAAACAATAACACAACTTGAATCTTTAGAAGCCTCTTCAATTTGTTTTTTAGCTAATCCACTATCATATGCAACATAACCTGCTTTATTATCTCCTGCTTTAGGCATAACTTCATCTGAATATTCTGCAAAATTATCTGAATCCATATAATTTAAGATAGTTACTTTTCTATCTCCAACATCAATAATAGCAGGTTGACTTGCTTCTGTAATATCTTGACCTGCACCAACAGAAGTTATTCCTGCATCTTTTAAGTTTTTAAGACTATCTTCCATTCCATCAAGACCATAATCGAATGCATGATTATTAGCTTGAGCAGCTACTACATGCTCATTAGCTTCAGCAAGTAAATGAGTATATTCAGGACTTGCTTTAAGTGCAACATCTCCTTTTACAACATTAGAACTTGTTGTAACCGGGTTTTCAAAGTTTACAAGCAAAATATTTGCATTTTTAGTAATATTTGCAACATTTCTAAAAGGATCTCCTGAAGATAAAACACCTGGCATTTTACGTCCAAACATTACATCCCCTGTAATAACTATAGAAACATTATCACTACCTAAATCTTTAGATAAAATAGCAGAATCTTCTTTTGAATCAGCAAAATTCAAAACCACTGCAAAGATGATTGAAATAAGTAGTATAACAAAAAGAATAAAAATCAATTTTTTAGGTCTCACAATATCATCTCTTTACTATCTATTATATTATAATATTGGTTAAATATTATTAAAATTTACTCATAATTAATTAAATTTTAAAACTATAAAATTTGTTTAAATAAATTATTTAAAGGAACTAACTATTAAACATTAATGAATAATTACAACAATTATTATCATCATCTAGATTGTCTAGAATTAAAAAAAAATAGCTATTCAAAAAATATTATCCTAAAAA
>JAZLLL010000120.1:0-4127 GCA_045598125.1 Methanobrevibacter sp.
TATAAAATATAATTATTATAATTTATATGCTTATTTATAATTTATAAAAATGGATATAACTTATACAACTTATAGAAAATAAGCAATTATAGATATAATTAATATACACACAATAAAATCAAACAATAAAATAAAAAAAAATACTTGAATTTATTAAAAACATATTATTTATTATAGAAAAATTAAGGAGATAAAATGAGTAGAATTTCTATTTTAGACAAGGATAGATGTCAACCTAAAAAATGTAACTATGTATGTATGCATTACTGTCCCGGAGTACGTATGGAAGAAGACACCATTATAATAGATGAAAATAGTAAAAAACCATTAATTTCAGAAGAATTATGTTCTGGATGCGGTATATGTACTAATAGATGCCCATTTGGAGCAATTAGTGTTATCAACTTACCCGAAGCTATTGGAGAACCTATTCATAGATTTGGCCCTAATAGTTTTGAACTATTTGGATTACCTACTTTAAAAGAAGGTAATGTTTTAGGTTTACTTGGACAAAATGGTATTGGTAAATCTACAATCATGAGAATATTATCTGGAGAACTTATTCCTAATCTTGGAGATTATGAGAATAAAGCAACTTGGGATAAAGTAATTGATTATTATAAAGGTTCTGCATTACAAAATTACTTCAAATCTTTAGTTTCAGGAGAAGTAAAAACCATACATAAACCTCAAATGGTAAATCAACTCCCCAAAGTGGTTAAAGGTAATGTAAAAAATTTACTCTCTAATGTTGATGAAAGAGACAAATTTGATGAAATTGTAAATAATCTCAATCTTAAAAATGTATTAAATAGAGATATGTCTAATTTAAGTGGTGGAGAACTTCAAAGAGTAGCTATTGCAGCAACAGTTCTTCGTGAAGGAGATTTTTACTACTTTGATGAACCTACATCATGGTTAGATGTACGTCAAAGACTTAATGCCGTAAAAGTAATTAGATCCCTTGCAGAATCTGGAAAAACTGTTCTTGTAATTGAACATGATTTAGCTACTTTAGATGCATTATCTGACAACATACATATATTATATGGACAACCTGGAGGATATGGAGTAGTATCTGGGAATAAAGGAGTTAGAGTAGGAATAAATGCATATATTAATGGTTTCTTACAAGAAGAAAATGTGAGAATTAGAAAACAAGCTATAGAATTTAGTATTCGCCCCCCAACTCCTGAAGATGATGGTGAAGTTTTAAGTAAATATAGCAATATTAAAAAAGAATATGAGAGATTTACACTTGAAATAGATGCTGGAAAAATTTACCACAATGAGATTGTGACTGCATTTGGTTCAAATGGTATTGGTAAAACTACTTTTGCAAAAATACTTGCAGGTGAAGAAAAAACAGACAAAGGAGAAATCTTAGAAAAAGTAAAAATAGCTTATAAACCCCAATACATTGTTTCCAACTTTGATGGAACTGCTCAAGACTATTTATTTATGAATGCCCCAACTTATGGAACCAACATATTCAAAAGTGAAATTGGAAATCCATTTAATTTAGATGAACTTTTAGATAAAAAAGTTAAAAATTTAAGTGGAGGAGAACTTCAACGACTTGCAGTATCTTGTACATTAGCTCAAGATGCAGATATTTATCTTTTTGATGAACCTACTGCCTTTTTAGACGTAGAACAACGTTTAATAGCGGGAAGAGTTATTAGAAAAATTATTGAAAGTAAAAATGCGGCTGCACTTATTATAGATCATGACATTGTATTTATTGATTATATTTCAGATCGTGCAATGGTGTTTAATGGAGAACCAGGATTAAAAGGTAAAGCATTTAAACCAACAGACCTTAGAACTTCAATGAATCATTTTTTAGGAGATTTAGAAATAACATTTAGGAGAGATAAAGAAACTAAACGTCCTAGAGTAAACAAAATAAATAGTTATTTAGACAGAGAACAAAAAGAACAAGGAGAATATTATTATTTAAAAGATAATTAATAATATTATTTTTTAAAATAACTTATGAAATTACAGACATATAACTAAAAAAATAAAAGTATATATTCATAATAAATATAATTTAAACTAAAAAAAGAAATTAAAAAAAAAATTAAAAAAAGAAATTAAAAAAAAAAATTAAAATAAAAAGGAGAAATTAAAATGAGTAAATATATTATAATTAGTGGAAGTCCAAGAAAAGCAAATTCTGATGCAATTGCAGAATTTATTAAAGAATCTTTAGATGATGATGTCGAAATATTTGATATTAAAACTAAAGAAATTAATTTTTGCCAAGCAGATAATGCATGTAAAATAAAAGATGAATGTATTATCCAAGATGACATATACAATCTTATTAATAAATTAGAAGAATCTGATGCTGCTTTCTTTATTTCACCTATTTACTTTGGGAGATTACCTGGAATGGTTGCAGCAGTGCTTGATAGATTCTACTCCAAATTTAACCCTGCAAAAGGTATTGATGCACCAGATATAAATAAAAAATTAGGCATTGTTCTAACTTATGGTGGAGGAGAAGAAGATTATACTCCTGTAGCTGAGCAAACTGCATTTGCATTTAGTGTTTTAGGATTTGGATCATATAAAAACATATTATGTGGAGATAATAATGATTCTACAGGATTTACATCTAAAGAAACTCAACAAAATAATGTTAAAGATTTAATAAATTGGGTTATTGAATAAATAACCTTTATTTATTAAATTTATAAACATGATTAAAAAAAAAGCAATTAATTTAGTAAAAAGTTAATAAAATCAAGCGAAACCTAATTAAAAAATAGTAAAAAGAAAAAATCATAAACAGCTAAAAAATTATTTAGTTCTTAATTCTTTAACTGCTTCTTTAAATTCTCTTGCAAAAATTTCTACTTTTTCAGGTGCAATAGAATAACTTACCCTTAAGTAATTATCTCCAAATCTATTACTGGTATAAGATCCTTGTCTTGTAAAAACTTTTCTGTTAAGCAAATAAGTAGACATATCCTCAGGATCAATTCCAGCACCAGATAAATCAATCACCATCATATTAGCACTTGAAGGATAAACAGGTAAAAATACACCTTCACACTCATCTACTGCACGTTTAATTATATCTTGATTAGAACGAGTAGTTTCTTTAACATAGTTAATCCATTTATGTTTAGTCTTTAATGCTTCAATAGCTCCAGCTTGAGCAACTAAACTAGTACCTACATCATTAATAATAATTGATTTTACAACATCAATAACATAAGGTGCAGATATAATTGCACCCAATCTAAGTCCGGCCATGCCAAAACTTTTAGAAAAACTATACATAGTAATAGTATTTTTAGGAGCATATTTAGCAGCTAAAAAATGTTTATCTGCAAAATCCCTATATGTAATATCATGAACTAAGAAAATATCATTTTCACTAGCAATTTCTGCAAATTCCTTTATTTCATCTTCAGTGTAAGAACTACCTAATGGATTTAAAGGATCAATTAAAAGAATGGCCCTAGTATTTTCATCCATATTTTCTCTTACAAGATCAGGAGTTAATTTATAAGAACAATCCTCATTATAAATAGGGACAGATCTAATCTCAGATGCAAACCTACTTGCAAAATTATCAATTATAAGATAACCTGGATCAGGAGTTATAACATTATGAGTTTCATCTAAAATAGCATTCATCGCCAAATATAAAGATTCAGTTGCACCTGCATTTATTAATATTTCAACATCCTCACTTCCAAGATTTAAATCATTTAAAATCAATTTTTTAAGTTCACTAAATCCTTCTGGAGGAGGATATTTATTATACTCTCTATCTTCAATACATTTTGTCATTGCATTTACAATATCATCTTCATTTTGTAATTCATTAGTATTCTGACCCATCCAAATCATATCTTTATCCATAAAAACTTGTTCGAAAAAGTCATTAGCAGATTCATATCCTTCAGGAACAATTCTCTCTGCTTTAGCATATTCTTTTTTAATAATTTCCATGATAATCACAAATAACTTGATAAAACAATAATTAAACAAAACTAGTTTTAATAATTAATTATTAGTAATAATAAAACGATTCTTTAATATCTTATTAATGATTAATAATAAAATAATCTAACGATATATTATTTGTAAAACGTTACATAAAT
>JAZLLL010000121.1:0-3785 GCA_045598125.1 Methanobrevibacter sp.
CTTACCATTTTGTTTTAAAAACAATATTTTAGATTAAATTGTGAAATATTTATAAATAACTTGAATTAGACTAATTATTATGTTTATTGGAAATTTAATCCAACTTATTTCAGATAAAATTGAAAATAAGTTAAATCCTGATATTTTAATGAGTTTTCAAGAGTATTTACTTAAAGCAGGTATTTTTACATTGGCTTCTGATATTTTAGCTATTTTTGTTTGTATAATGGTTGTTTTTTTGATTTTAGCTATTTTCTTTGCAACAGTTTTTTCATTGGATTTATTAATTTCTTTGATTTTAGCAATTTTAAGCCCTATTGTTTTTTTAATTATTTTTATTTTAATTAATTCTGAGAGGAGATTATCTAAAGTGGAAAAATCTATTCCTGATTTTTTAAGACAACTTTCTTCTATGTTGTGGGCAGGTATGAGTTTAGAGAATGCATTGGATATTTTGTCTAAACAGGGAAAAGGGCCTTTATATGATGAATTAAGAAGAGTTGTTGTTGAATTAAAAGTAGGTAAACAATTTGAAGATTCCATATCTGATATGTGTATCCGTTTAAATTCTAAAGATTTAGATAGAAGTTTTAAAATTATTTTAAATGCTAAAAAAAGTGGGGGTGGTCTTGCTGAAGTTATTGGAAATATAGGGGATGATTTAAGAGAAGGACTTATTTTAAAAAGAGAACGTAAGTCTGCTGTTACTATGTCTGTAATGTTTTTAGTTTTAGCATCATTATTTGCAGCACCTTTTGCTTTAGGTATGATTAGTGTTTATTCATCTTTCATGATAAAATTAGCTAAAACAAGTTCTATATGTGGAATTGCACCTCTTGCTGCTGAAATTTATTTAATTATTCATTCTATTTTTTCAGGATTCTTAATTGCTTTAATTATGTATGGGGATTGGAAAAAAGGTTTTAAATTTTCTATTGTTATTACAACTGTTGCTTTTTTAATATTTTATATAATTAGTAATTTTGCTATTAATCTACTTAATTTTTAGTTTAAATAAGGTGTATTGTACTTTTCAGGTTTTATAAATTATAGGATTGTTCCTTAGAGATTATAAATTTAAAGGTTGTATTATTAGATTTTAAATTTAAATTGTAATATATTCATTAGGGATTATATTATATTATTTTAAATTTAAAATTGTAGTATATCAAATATTGGAGTTGTATTATGTTAAATTTTAAATTGAAATTAATATGTGTGTTAGATAAAGATAATAAGGCTCAAGGAGCTAGTGAAATGTTACTTTTAATAGGTGGTGTCTTAGTTGTAGTGTTAATCTTAGCACATATCTATAAATCTTATTTAATTGATTTAACTTCAGATTTATCTTCTAATGAAATTAAATCTTTAAATAGTTCTTTTTCAAATTTAAGTTCTAAATTTAATTAAGTTAAATAATTAGATTTATATCTAATTTAAACTAATTATTAATTAATTAAATATAGTTTTGGTATTGATTTAATAAGATGCTGGTGAAATTATGAAGATGTTAATTAATGGGGAGTTTATAGATAAAGAAGAAAAACAGAATATTATAAATCCATATAATGGAGATATTGTTGACACAGTTCCAATTAGTGATTTAGGAGATGTTAAATTTGCAATTGAATCTGCTAATTTTGCTAAAAAATCTATTCAATCTATGTCTGCTAAAGAAATTTCAAATGCTCTTTTTGATGCTTGTTGTGAACTTAAAGATAAAAGTGATGAAATTGCTAAACTTATTTCTTTAGAAGTTGGAAAACCTATTAAGTATTCTATTATAGAAATGCAAAGATCTGTTGAAACTTTAAAACTTTCTTCAGAAGAAGCTAAACGAATTTATGGTGAAACTGTTCCTTTAGATGTTTCAGGATCTGCAGATGAGAAATTTTATGCATTTACAAAAAAAATTCCTCTAGGTGTTATAGGATCCATTACTCCTTTTAATTTTCCGATTAATTTAGCACTTCATAAAATAGCTCCAGCTCTTGCAGCTAAGAATACTGTTGTTATGAAACCTTCAATGGAGGCACCTCTTTCTGCTTTAAAATTAGCTGAAATTTTGAACAATTATTTTCCAAAAGGGGTTATTAATGCAATTACTGGCTATGGTAGTGAAATTGGTGATGCATTAGTTACTTCTCCAGATATTGATAAAATATCATTTACGGGTAGTGTTGCTACTGGTTTATTTATATCTTCTCGTGCAGGTTCTAAAAAACTTACTTTGGAATTAGGTGGTAATGATCCTCTTATTGTTTTGGATGATGAAAATATGGGGGATGCTGTTAAAGCTGCAGTTTCGGGTGCATTTTCGAATTCTGGTCAGGTTTGTATTGGGGTTAAAAGGATTATTTTAGATAATAAGATTGCTGATGATTTTATTGATTTATTTGTTAAAGAAACTAAAAAATTAAAATTAGGAAACCCTTTGGATAAAAATACAGATTTAGGTCCTGTGATTGATATAAATGCAGCTATTAATATTGAGGAAACTGTGAATAATGCAATTAAAGAAGGTGCAAATTTATTATATGGTGGAAAGAGAGATAATTGTTTTTTTGAACCTACTATTTTAGATAATGTTAATATGTCTATGGATGTTGTTGCTAATGAAACATTTGGTCCTGTTGCTCCAATTATTCGGGTTAATTCTGTTGATGAAGCGATTAAAATAGCTAATAATAGTCAATATGCTTTACAAGCAGGTGTTTTCACTAATAATCTTAGTAATGCATTAAAATGTGTTGATGAGATTATTGCAGGAGGAATATTAATCAATAAAGAATCATCATTTAGGGCAGATAATATGCCTTTCGGAGGATTTAAATCTAGTGGTATAGGTAAAGAAGGAATTAAATATGCTGTTGAAGATATGTGTAAAACAAAATTGATAGCTTTTAGACAAATTTAAAAATATTTTTGAATTATGGTTTTAAGAAATTTTCAATCATATTTCTTGTTTCATTTAATGATTCCATTGGTATTCCTTTAGGCATCTGTCCAAGTTCACCTTCAACTTCTTTTAGTATATTTCCATTCATTCCTAAAAACATACCTCCACTAGTTATTTCCATGAATGATGCTGGGGGAAGTAATGAAACCCCTACTTTATTCTCTTCTTTAACATTTAAATCATTAGTAACTACTTTTAAGGCTCTATCACCAATATTTACATTACAAATCATTAGAGAATCAGCATTAGGATGTTTGCTTACACTCATTATTTCTCCAACTTTAATATCAATCCCAATAATAGGATCATTAATTGGACCATACATAAATCTTCTTCTAAGGCCAAGAATTGTATCTAAAAAAAATCTTATTTTAGAAATGTTTTCTTCTGTTTTTTCTTTATCTGTTTTTTCTGCAGAATTTATAAATTTATGGTTCCAATCTTCTCCACCTAAATGTTTTATAATATCTTTAGCCTTTTTTTCAAGTTTTTCAACATCTTCACAATTTGCAAGATTTTCTCCTTCAAGATAACAATATGATAATGATTGTAAATCGGGTTCCATTTGTTTACCTACATCAATACTTGCTTTTTTGTTCCAATTTCCTCTAAAACCTCCTGTTTGAACTGTCTTTAAAAACAATTCTCTAGATTCTTTAGCTATTAATATTCTATAATCTTTGGAAGTATCCCACATTTTAATATCTCCTTTTTTAATTTTTTTTAAATTTAATATGCAATATATAGTTTTTCATTGTTTTTTTTTAAAATTATCTTTATTTCATTAATTTATTTATTTAAAGTAGTTTATTATTTTTTATTAATT
>JAZLLL010000122.1:0-6685 GCA_045598125.1 Methanobrevibacter sp.
AAGTTTGTTATCATTTTCTATTTTGATTTTTTTTATTTCTTCTTTAACTTTTAAAAAACTTTTTTCATCATTTTTTTCTTTTAAATATTCTAAATAACTTTCTATTTTAAATAAAATGAGCTCTTCTTTTAGATAATACTCTTCAATCCAATTCCAGTATGTGTCATAATCTCCTTCATCTTTAATGAAGTTAAAAATTGTTATAATACTTATTGCTGCAATTGCATATTGAAGAGGATAATAATCTTTAGTTTTTATAATATTAGAAATATCTTCATAACTTTCTAATGGATATAATTTTTTAAATTCCTCTTTAAACATTTTTGAATAAAAAACTTTTTTAATTAAGTTATTAACTCCCATTTTTTGGATAGGAATTTCATTTTTAGGGTTATAATATTTTTTATTATATTCTTTTGTAATTATAGAATCTGAAATAAATTCATTTTCTATAAACTTTAAAGGATATTTTTTATTAAGTTCTTCTGCATATTTTATTGTTTTTTCATCTATTTTTCTTCCACCCTCAAATTCAAATTCTAGAAGTTTAGGATAATATCTAGTGAATATTATAGCAGTCACTAATAAATTATCATTGCATTGAGGAGTATTTATTTTAAGTTTATATAAATCTGAATCAATTAAAGGATTTACTCTTCGAGTATTTCTCAAATATTCTTCAATATTTTGTTTACCTCCATGATGTCTACATCTTATTTCTCTATATAATGTTGGAGGTAAGTTATCTTTAGAAACATTAGGATACTCTTTTTTAAGTTTATTTAAACTATTTCTTGCAATTTTTTCAGATGGCTTAATTAAAGAATCATGGTGTTTTCCAGCTATCCCCCAGCTTCTGCAATAAATTTTTCATAAGGTTCTTTATAAATAGTAGTTCCTACAGACCTTATGTTTTCTCCCCCTGCTCCAACAATCCAATAGATAGGTTCTAGAGAATATGATGTTTGGAAGTACATTTGATTATGGAATCCAAGTTTTGTATAAAATGAAAGATTTATAGTTGTATTTTCTTCTTTAAAAGGTAGATATTTAGTAGAAAATACATTTTTATTTAATTCAAAGTTTAATTCTTCTGCAATTTGAGAAGCTATTCTGTAGTCATCTTTATGTGTATGTTTACCATCATTCATAGAATGTATTCTAATTTTTTTTAAATCAATATTTGATGATAAAATTAATGCTAAAATAAGTCTAGAATCAATTCCTCCACTTAAATCAACAGCTATATTATCAGATTCTTTTTTAATTTCTTGAATAATGTTTATCCATTTTGAAAACCATTCATCAAGAATTTTGAATCCTTCTTCTGAATCTAAATCTACACTATTTTCCTGATAATCAATTCTTTCAAAATTAATCTCTTTATTTTTTTTATTAATATTAATAATATAATTTCTTGGTAATATTTTAATTTCATTTATTAATGTTTCTTCGTATGCAAAAGAACAGACTCCTGAAAATAAGAATG
The DNA here is from genome assembly GCA_045598125.1 of Methanobrevibacter sp. GTDB lineage: Archaea > Methanobacteriota > Methanobacteria > Methanobacteriales > Methanobacteriaceae > Methanobrevibacter. The sequence continues at coordinate 1,490 of JAZLLL010000122.1, forward strand.
CATCTGCATAATCTTTATTAAGTGATAGTGGTTTTTTACCTTTTAAATATTCCACTAGTTTAATAAATGAGTTTGAAATAGCGAAGTAATCATTATTTTTATATAAATATATTTCATAACATCCATTAAAGTCTTGTATAATTTTAAGAATATTATTATATTCTTTAATCCAAATATAAGATCCATTCCCTTTATTAATTATATTTTCATTATTATTTGGAAGAATATAACCATAAAATTTATCAGTCATTGATTCAATATTATTTGAATCAATAATAAAAAATTGTTCTTTAAGTAAATTATTAAATTCGGACATAGTTCATCAACAAATATATTTATTTTAGATTTCTAATTTTTCTTAGTGGTTTTGTTATTTTCCAACTATTTGATGATAAAAGTTTTTTATTCTCTTTATTTAACCTTGTTATATTTTTATTTAATTTTTTATTTTCTTTTATTAGTTTTTTATTTTTATTTTCTAATTTTGTTATATTATTTTCAAGGATTTTTTTCTTTAAATAATATTCCTCTTCAGTTAATATGGTCTTATCTTTTTTGTTAAATAAAAGATTACAGTATTCTATTTGTCTTTCAAAATTTAATTTTTTTAAGACAACTTCTTCATCAAACATTTTAACCATTTCTTGGATATAAACTAAAACATCATCCCAATATTCTTCATACCCTTCTCTTCTTTTAATATTATTTATATAAGCAAAACATCTATTATACACTTTTAAAAGAACATCTTCATCTTTACAATCATATTTTTCTAATATTTTAATATTATCTATTGCTCTTTTAATAGGTAATGTATAATCTGATAAATTATTAGATGAGGAATTTGGATTTGATTCTCTGTAATAATAGAATGGTTTATCTATATATCTTATACTTTTAGCAAGAATAGATGTTTCTATGAAAAATGGATTATCAACCCATCCTCCTCCAGGAACTTCCATAAATCTTATATTATTTTTTTCTAAAAAAGGTCTACGGTAGATTCCTGACCAAATAGAAGGGTGTGCATCAAGAATGTTTGCATTTTCAAAAACTGTGAAACTTTCAGTTTCAGGAGGTAAATTTTTTTTACCATTATTAACTTTTAATTTAATATCAATTGGGTCATAATCATATACATGCCAAAAAGTACTTTTAACAATATCTACATTACCTTCATCGCTCAAATTATATAAAGATTCATACATATCTTTTTTTATATAATCATCTGTTTCTACTATTCCAATATATTCACCTTTAGCTATGTTCATTGCTAAATTCATCTGATGTCCATAACTTTTTTCATCTGATTTAATAAGTTTAATACGAGAATCTTTAGAAGAATAATCTTTAAGAATTTCAAGAGTTCCATCTGTAGATCCAGCATCCACACAGAGTATTTCTATATCGTTTAATGTTTGATTTAGAACACTATCTATACATTGAGAAATGTAGTCTATTACATTTAATGAAGGCATTATGATAGATATTTTAGGATGTTCATTCATTTTTATCACGAATTTATTTAAAGTTTCTAATTTTTCTTAATGGTTTTGTAATTTTCCAACTTCTTGAATTTTTGAGTTTTTTGTTTTGTTTTTTGAGTTTTTTGTGTTTTTCCTTTAATTTATGTTGTTCAACTCTTAATTCTACTTCTCTAGCAGTTTCTGAAGTTAATATAGATTCAAATTTAACTTTATTTATTTTACTTAAATTATCTAAAAAATCATCATATTTTTCATGGTTAATGATTTTTTTGAAATCTTTTTTTGCTTCATTTAAAAAGAAGTCTTTATAAATGTCTTGGATATTGCTAAATCTTGTAAAAATAAGACTAATTTTTCGATTATATAATCTCTTCTTAAATCTTTCAAATTCATTAAATTTAATAAATGTTTGAGTAATTAAGTTGTTAACTTTAATAGTACTTACAAAACGTTTATCTCCTGCTCCAGTTGAAGATGCTTTGTGTCTTCTTCTGATGTATAAACATTTTCTATAGAAATATATTCTTTTAGCAGAAAATAGAACTGTCCAGAAAAATACATTGTCATGGAAAATAAGGCCTTCAGCAAATTTTGCTCCAGTTGAATTTACAAATTCTCTATTGTAAAATTTACTCCAAGGAGTTACAGTTATATTGAAAATTTTTTCATCTAAATCTTTGTAGTTAAATATTTTATCTTCAACTAAATCTGCTACTTCATTCATACAGTAATCTTTAGATGTGTAGTATTCCTCTTCTTCATCATCATAATTTATTGCTTGAAATATTAAGAAATCTATGTTTTTTTCTTCTGCAATGTCATAAAATTCTTGAAGTGCATTTTCTTTTAATATATCATCTGAATCCATGAAATAAAGGTATTTTCCAGTTGCTTTTGTTAGAGCATAATTTCTTGCTGCTCCTCCACCTTTATTTTCTTGATGGAAAACAGATACACGTTCTTCTCCCTCAGCAATTTCTTTTAAAATATTTAATGAATTATCTGTTGATCCATCATCTACACAGATTAATTCTATATCTTTAAATGTTTGATTTAATATGCAGTTTATAGATTCTTCTAAATATTCTTCAGTATTATAAACTGGCATGATAACAGAAATTTCTACCATATTAACCCCTAATTATATGATTTTTATTTAATTTTATAATTTGTTTTTTATTGATCTCAAAGGTTTTGTTATTTTCCAACTATTAGATTTTAAAATAGCTTTGTTTTGTTTTTTGAGTTTTTTGTTTTTTTCTTTCAATTCATAATTTTTGATTGATAGTTCAAGTTCTATTGGGCTATTCATTTCTAATGTATTTTTATAAATTTCTTTATTTTTATGATATATATTATCTAAGAAATCTTGTTCATATGTGCTATTATGAATATTCTCGAAATTTTTTTTCATTTCATTAAAGAAAAGTTCTTTAAATTCTTCTTTAATATGTGAAAACCTAAACCAATAAATACTGACTTTTCTGTTGTATAATTGTTTTTTAAATGTTTCAAACTCATTGAATCTTTTAAAAGTATCCCAGGTTAAATTTTCTACTTCAATAGCATCTAAGAATCTTTTATCTCCTGCTACTGTAGAAGATGCTGAGTGCCATCTTCTTGTAAATAAATGCTCTCTATAAAATGCAATTTTTTCTGCAGAAAAGAGAATTTCCCAAGAGAATACATTATCTTCAAAAACAAGACCTTCAGGGAATTTTGCCCCAGATTTTACAACGAATTCTCTATTATATAATTTTGTCCAAGGAGTTACGGTTATTTTAAATATTAAATCACCTAAATCTTTGTAATTAAATACTTTATCTCCCACTAAATCTGCTATAGCATTCATACTATAATTTTCTTGTTTATATGATTCTCCTGTAGCATCATTATAATTTATAGCTTGGAATAATACAAAATCAACGTTTTTCTCTTCTGCAATTTTATAAGTATCTTCAAGAGCATTTAAACTTAATATATCATCTGAATCCATTAAATAGAGATATTTTCCTGTTGCAAGACTCATACCTCTATTTGTTGCAACAGCATGCCCTCCATTTTCTTGTGATAAAACAGTAAATCTGTCATCTTTTTTTGCATATTCATTTAATATATCTAAAGATTTATCTGTAGATCCATCATTTATACAGATTATTTCTATATCTTTTAATGTTTGATTGGTTATACTGTCTAAACATTCCTCTAAATAGTTTTCAACATTATACACAGGAATAACAACAGAAACTTTGACTATTTTAAAACCTCCACTAATTTAATTTTATAATTTCCTTTTGTTTTTAAATATTTTATAATTAATTATAAATAATTTATTTAACATTATATTATATATAACTATTAATATAAAAAACTTTATCGTGATTGATTATGAAATATGATTATTTGATTGTTGGTTCTGGTCTTTTTGGGTCTGTTTTTGCATATGAAATGACTAAAAAAGGTAAGAAATGTTTAGTTATAGAAAGAAGAAATCACATTGGTGGAAATGTTTACACTAATGAAGAAGAAGGTATAAATGTTCATAAATATGGTGCACATATCTTCCACACTAATGAAAAACATATTTGGGAATATATTAATCAATTTGCTGACTTTAACCGTTACACAAACTCACCTGTAGCTAATTACAATGGAGAATTATACAACCTTCCTTTCAATATGAACACCTTCTATCAAATGTGGAAAGTAAAAACCCCAGAAGAAGCAAAAATAAAAATAGAAGAACAAAAACTACAAGCAAACATTACAGAACCAAAAAACCTTGAAGAACAAGCAATTTCACTTGTAGGTAAAGATATTTATGAAAAACTTGTAAAAGGATATACAGAAAAACAATGGGGAAGAAAATGTAAAGACTTACCAGCATTCATCATAAAAAGACTACCTGTAAGATTCACATTTGATAATAATTACTTCAACGACCTTTACCAAGGCATTCCAATCGGAGGATACACAAAAATAATCGAAAAAATGCTTGAAAATGTAGAAGTTAAATTAAACACAGACTTCTTTGATGATAAAGAAAAATGGCTAAACATAGCAGATAAAGTCCTATTTACAGGAATGATAGATCAATACTACGATTACTGCTATGGAGAACTCGAATACAGAGGATTAGACTTCCAAAGCGAAACATTAGATATAGAAAACTACCAAGGAAATGCTGTAATAAACTACACAGATGCAGAAACTCCATTTACAAGAATAATTGAACACAAACACTTTGAAAATACAGATTCTCCTAAAACAATTATTACAAGAGAATATCCAAAAACATGGACAAAAGGCCAAGAAGCATATTATCCATTAAATGATAATAAAAACTCAGAATTGTTTGAAAAATACCAAAAATTAGCTAAAAAAGAAGATAAAGTTATTTTCGGTGGAAGACTTGGAATGTATCAATACTTCGATATGTGGAAAGTCATAGAAGAAGCTTTAAAATTAGTAAATAATCTTTAAAGTTTATTTACATTTTTATTTTTTTAATTCTTCTCTATTTAACTTTATTTTTTTATTTACCACTTATTTTAGTCTTTTTTTAAATATTTAGTTTTAAAATAACTTTGTTTTTTATTTTACTTTCTTATTTAACTTTATTTTATTATTAACCTATTTTTCATTATATTTTAAATCAAAATTTGTTATCGAAAAATCTTCCATTTCATATTTAATAATTTTTTCTTTA
>JAZLLL010000123.1:0-3467 GCA_045598125.1 Methanobrevibacter sp.
TTATTAATAAAATATTTAAACTAATATATTCTAGTAAAATTTTAAGAATTACTTCTTAGAATTAGCCAAATCATAAGTATTTTCAACAATAATATCAAATAAATTATCTGTTTTAAGTTCTTGAGGTTTATGTGGATTTACAATAAATTTAAGAGCTTTATCAATAATATCATCTAAATCAGTATTTCTATACATTAAACCTTGATTTACATAAAACTGATCTACAGACAAAGTAGTTCCAGGATAACAAGAAATAACAGGAGTTTGTAGAATAGCTGCTTCCCTATTCATTGTTCCACCTGCACCAATTACCAGATTTACTTTTTTAATAATACTGGAAGTATCTACAGGAGGTTTTAAAATTGTTACATTTTTAATACCTTCAAAAATTTTTGCTTGTTCTTTAAATCTTGGAAGGATTAATATATTAGCATATTCTTTTAAAATATCAACCACAGGAGATAAAACAGATTTATTACAATCAGTATTTAAATAAGAAGCAAGAGAAGGTTCAGGACGCATCAATATAGTTTTTTGTAAAGGTAAATCCAGATTTAAATCTTCAAAAATATTTTCATTAAATTCAAAATTATTAAAGTGCATAAGTTCAGAAGTTCCATTATAAGATAATATTTTATTAGGATCTGCACCATATTGCATAAGTTTCCACATATCAATAATATTCGGAGTTATAATTCTATTACATAATGGGAGGGTTAATTTATTAGCTGCAACAGCATGTTCATTATCCAACACATAAAGACTTGGAATTCCTAAACCAAAAGAAACTCTTGGAAGCTCAATAGAGTGTTTAGATAAGGCTACATCAAATTTTTCACCAGATATTAAATCAGCCAACTCAACAACCCTATCAGCACTTTCTTTAAGTTTTTCTTCAAGAGTAACACCATGTTTACCTACAGATGTAAATTCAATACCATACATATCCATTAATTTATGAATATCTCCAAATTTACGACCAGTTACTAATACATCCTCACCTTCACTTTCAAAATACTTAATCACATCATTAAAAAATCTAACATGAGGAGCATTTGATATATCAATCCATATCTTCATGAAATCACCCTTTACCCTATTAAAAATTAATAAAAAAATATTTAAAAAAAATAAAATATTAATATATAATCTTAAAGGTTATAAATTGTCCGAATATTAAAATTATATATTTAAATATTAAATTATATGTTTAAATATTAATTTTAAAAATAATTCAAAACTTACATATTATTTTTGAATTCTTCAATTACAGAAATAATCTCATTTAATCCTTTACCTTGTTTTAAGCTTGAAGTAATAACTTTTACATCAGGATTATGTTTATGAGCATCTGCAACCATTTTATCAACACTTGCACCAACAGCTTCAGCTAAGTCAATTTTATTAATAACAACAAGATCTGCATCTTGGAAGATGTATGGATGTTTCTCAACAGTATCATCACCTTCTGTAACACTTACAACAACAATTCTCATATGAGAACCTAAAGCAAAATCTACTGGACAGATTAAGTTCCCTACATTTTCAATAAATAAATAATCAATATCTTCAAGAGGCATGTCTTTTAAACCATGACCTACTAAATGTGCATCTAAATGACATTCTTTACCTGTGTTTAATCCAACAACCGGAACATTATGACTTTCAATTCTTCCAGCATCAAGATCACTAATAATATCCCCTGCAAGAACACCAATCTTATCATCAACAGTATCAATAATTTTTTCAATAAGATAAGTTTTACCAGAACCAATAGCTCCTACAAAATCAACACAAAAAACATCAGCTTTATCAAATTTTTCTTGGTTTTTATTAGCTAATTTTCTATTAGCTTTCATAATATTACGTGCAACAACAATATCTCCAACTTTGTGCATATTAACCACCTAACTAATATCAATAATCACGAATAATAATTAATCATGCATCCTTATTGATAACTTATAATTAAATTAAAATAACAATTTAAAACATTAATTTCATGATATAAAACTACCTTTTACTTAAAGGTAAATTAATTATTTTTCATCTTCTTTTTCAATACTAATATTTTTAACAGTAACATCCTTACCATTAATAACATCAACCCTATGAGATTCACATTTAGGACATAAAATCATAGGTGCATAATGGTCAGAGTCATCTACATTAGCTATTCCTTTAAATCCACAAGCATAACACTCAATCTCAACATCAATATTTTCAATTGTAATATTTGCATTCTCAGCAATAGTGTTTTCACTTAAAACACTTAACATAAATTTTACTTGTTCTGGATTAAGCATAGCTAATCTACCGATTTCAATAACTATATCAGTTACTTCAATCGCATCATTTTCTTCAGCAGTCTCTAAAACTGCATTTAAAATTCCTTGAGCCATGGATAATTCATGCATTCAATCACCAAAAATAAATATACTTAATATTCAATAAATTAAATTATTATCCGGATTTATCTTAAAGCATCTGCAATTACTTTAGCTACACTAATAGAACTAACATCTGATTTTAAACTATCAGTTGCAGCTAAATCTCTTGCTCCAGCAGCATAAATTTTTAAAACTGCATCATTAACAAGAACCGGATGAACACAACAAACATTAACTGATTTTGCCCCATTATCTTTTAAAATATTAATAGCATTAACAATAGTTCCACCAGTAGCAATAATATCATCAATAATAACCGCTTCTTTACCTTTAACAGCACCAATACTTACTTTAGAACCATCATCATTTTCAATTTCTGCAATAGTAGTTTCAACTTTATCTGGCCCTAATCTTACTTTAGTCATGTAAGTACATTTACAATCTAAAATTTCAGCAATTTCTTCTGCAAATCCTAAAGCACCTTTATCAGGAGCTATAATTATAGGATCATCTGTAACTTGATTAATATATTCAGCTATTGGAGGCATAGCAGATAAATTAAATGAAGGAATATTAAAGAAATCTCTAACACTATCTTCATGAAGATTAATTGAAATAAATTCATCAACACCAGAATTTTCAATTAAATTAGCTACAATCTGTGCAGAAACACATTCCCCCTCTTTAAATCTTAATTCTTGTCTACCATATCCCAAGTAAGGTACTACAACTTTAATTTTTTCTACTCCTAAATCTTTAAGAGTCTGAATTAAAAATAATAATTCAATAAGATTCTCATCTTGTGGAAAACCTGTAGATTGAACAATAGTAACCTCTTTGTCAAGTTCACCTTTTATACGAACATATCTTTCACCATCAGGGAACTTTTTAGTTTCAACAGAACATAAAACATCCCCTAATTCTTCTGCAACTTTCGCTGCTAATTTTTGTGATGCAGAACCACCAATTATCAAAATATCACCATGAAATTAATTATTAAATATTTATAAATATCCTCAAGATATTTTATAAATTATACATTTTATAATTTGTAAATATTTATAAATAAATATTACT
>JAZLLL010000124.1:0-3844 GCA_045598125.1 Methanobrevibacter sp.
TATATTAATAATATATTTATTTTTAATTCAATCTAAACAGAATTTAATAATCTAATTTAAAATGACTAAGAGAAAAAATAAAGTTTAGATTAAAATTGATTTGAAAACCTTTTAATTTCTTTAAAAAAAAATCGGTGACAAAATGAAAACAATAACAATTATTTTACTTGCAGCAATAATTATAATTGGAGCTATTGGAATTATAATTACTAAATTGTATTATAGGAATAAAGAAAACAATGAAAATAACCTAAATTTTAACAATGATTTTGGAATTAATAATTATTATAATCCGGAATATGACAATTTTAATAAAAAGTTTAATGAAAGTAAACAAATTGGAAGAAGACCTAACTCCCAACAAAAAGAAGTACAAAGACAAAGAAGAGAACTTAATTCATTCTCACAAAGTATACCTTCTACAAACAATATTAATATTTTTGATGATTACTACGATGAGCCTATAATTAATTCAAAATTTGTTAATAAAGACTCTAAAAACTCACAAACAATTATAAAACCTGAACACAAAAAAACTGAAGAAATAAAAAGAATTATAAATAATAAATCAGAAAATATCAGACCCTCTATTCAATCTAGAAAGGATGCAAAAATCATAAATCTAAATAAACAAGGAAATCAAAATATTGCAAGTAAAATCTCACAAGCACCAATGACTAAAGAACAGAAAGAGTTTATCGATCAGAAAAAAGGAAAACTTATTATTGATAATGAAGGTAAAAGTGGAATAAAAGTAATAGAATCTAATTCTGAAGAAAAAAAGGAAATTAATAATTCAAAAGAAAACAATACTAAATTTGGAGAAATAACTAGAGTAAATATAACTAACAATTCTGAAGGAAATACATTAAAAATTAAAGAAATAGCTAATTCTAATTTAGAAGAAACATTGAATGAATTAATAAAAAACTCAGATATTGAAAGTACTGCTTCAATTGAAGAAATACGTAACGAAATCGCTTATAAAGAAGAAAAACAAAAAGAAGAAACAAACAAAGATAAATCATATATTGGAAAATTACCAATATTTAAAAAAGCAGACAAACCAAAAATTGGTGAAACTACCTTAGATGATCATCAATATCAAGGTTATTTTGAAGATATACCTAACACTGATGATTTAGAAAGTAAAAACTCAGATGAGGAAGAAGAATACCCTGAAGATGTTATAACACCTATTTATAATGACCCTAAAAGTGCTGTAAGTGGAGCAGTTCAATCTCTTAAAAACCTCAGATCTTCTTTAATTAATGAGGAAGAAGAGGAAGAATATGAAGACGATTTCATCTCAATTACCCCATTAAGCGAAGATGAAATCCAAGCAGAACTTACAGAAGAATCTGCTACAATAACTCCAATAGAAGAAAACTTAAGTAATGAAAACAATGTAAGTAATTTTATTGAAGAAGAATCCAAAAGAATGGAAGCTAAAATGAAACTTCAAGAACTTCGAGAATCTAATACTAAAAAATTATTTAATATGTCAAAAGAAGAAATTGATACTCTTGAAACTATATCAAAACAGAATATTAAAGAAAAATCAGAAGTTAAAATAGAAAACATAACTCCTCAAGTAACTAATGACCAAGTTGTAATTGATGGTGAAGTGTATGAACTTAGAAAAGGATTAACTGGTATGTTTAAATATAATAATGAATCTTATTCAGGCGAAATTCTTGCACCTAAACCAGGATATATTGGTGTAAAATATAGACGTGAAAACTTATGGATTAAAAATACAAGAATTACAAAGATATTTAAATTCTAATTTAAGCCTATAAACTAAATGTAATTAAAACAAATTTAATTACATTTTTCTATTTTTTAATTATTTTTAAATATTTTCTTTGTTTGTATAAATAAGCTATTCCCTAGAGTAGTTACTCTTATTTTTTATTTTTATATTATAAACTTTTAATAAAAATAATGATAAAAAAAGTAACTAATAAAAATAATAAAAAAATTTAAAAAAAATAATCTCTAAAAAAAATTAACTATTAATCTTTTAAATAATTATAAAAAAAAATAAAAAGATAAAAATTTAATTATTTATGAGCAAAATAGAAAATTAACTCATCATTTTTAATTTCATCAAGTCTTGCAAAACCAAATCTTTCAAATTGAACAATATCTCCAACTGATAAATCACTTAAAGTAATTTCACAAAGACCTTCAACAACAGATGCATCATCCATTACTATCTTTGCATTAATTGCATCTTTATCAACCCATTGAATAATTCTAGCTTTTACATCTCGTGCATCTTCAAAAGAACTGCTATGATACTTAATTACATCATCTTTAATTTCTATATTAATTGCATCCATTAAACGAATAATTCCATTATTTAAATCTTCTTCAGGAATATAAACTTCCTTATCAAAGATAAGATTTCTATTTCCTCTATCAGGGAAATCAGGATGTAAAGGTCTTTCAATATTTAATCCAATGAATTCATCAGGACAATCATCAATATTAATTTTTACTGGATTTTTAACAAAGAAATATCTATTAACTTTTTCTTCAATAATATTTCGATTTAAACCATAAATTTTTTTCCAACTAATAGCAGAATCTGCCATTTTAACTCCAATTTCAACCATTAGTTTAGTAATTGCTTCAGCTTGAATACCTCTTCTTGCAATAGCTCTTAAAGTACCAAGTCTAGGATCATCCCACCCATTATAAATACCTTTTTCAATTCCTTCCATAGCTTTAGAAGTACTAAGAGCAATATCTTCCATTTTAAGCCTACCATAATGTATAAATTCTGGAACATCCCAACCCATATGTTCATAAAGATACTTTTGTTTTTCACTATTTGCTAAATGATCTTTTCCTCTTAAAACATGACTCATACCTAATAAATGATCATCTATAGCAACAGAAAAATTCATCATTGGATATACTTTATATTTATTAGCTAATTTCGGATGTTCTTCTTCAACAATACGCATAGCTACCCAGTCACGAATAGCTGGATTTTTATGAGTAATATCCGTTTTAATACGAAGTACTGCTTCTCCAGCATCCATATTCTGGAAGTTATTCCAAAGAGCCATATTTTCTTCTACAGTATTATTTCTACAAGGACAAGGTTTACAATTATCTTTAAGTTCTTTAAATTTAGCACTATCACAAGTACACATATATGCAGCACCTTTTTTAATAAGTTGAACAGCAAAATCATAATATATTTCGAATCTATCACTTTGATAATAAATTTCATCTGGTTTTATACCTAACCATTCTAAATCTTCCTGAATTAACTTATAAGCAGGTTCATAAACTCTTTTAGGATCAGTATCTTCGATTCTTAATATAAATTTACCACCATATTTTTTTGCATAAACTCCATTTGGAATAGCTGCTCTTGCATGTCCAATATGTAATGGCCCACTTGGATTAGGTGCAAAACGCATAACTACATTATCATGAGAACCTGGAAGTTCAGTTAAACCTTCTTCTTTTTTAGATTTCTTTTTCTCTTCTAAATGTAAATTTAATTTAGCCATTTCGATATTTTGTTCATCAATAGACAATCCGTTAACTTGAGCAGTTATTTTAGCAGAAAGAGGACCAATTTCTTTTGCTCTACTTCTTAGTTCTGTTTCTTGAGACATAATAGATCCCATAACTGCTTTAGGATTTGCACTTCCTTTGTGTTTAGCTGCATTTAATAAAGCATGTTTAAATACAATTTGTTCTAATTCATCCATAAAATCACATATAATTAATCATAAATTTAATAAAACTTTAGCCATAAACTAACAATAATAGTTATAATAACTAAAAATCATATTTTAATATATTATAAAATTAT
>JAZLLL010000125.1:0-3650 GCA_045598125.1 Methanobrevibacter sp.
AAATAAAAAAATAGAAATATAATCAACAAACTATTAAAGAAAATAAAAAATTTAAATAATTACTCATTATTAACTAATTTTAAAGATTCTTCAATAACTTTCCACATATCAAAATATTGATACATTCCCAGTCTTCCACCAAAGATAACTTTATCTTCTTTTTCTGCTAATTTCTTATACTTAGCATATAATTTAGAATTTTTATCATCATTTAATGGATAATAAGCTTCTTTACCTTTCACCCATGATTTAGGATATTCCCGAGTAATAATAGTTTTAGGTGACTCTGAAGATTCAAAATGTTTATGTTCTATTATACGAGTAAAAGGAGTTTCAGCATCAGTATAATTAATTACAGCATTTCCCTGATAATTATCTATATCAAGAGTTTCAAACTCAAAATTAAGTCCACGATATTCAAGTTCCCCATAACAATAATCATAGTATTGATCAATCATACCTGTAAATAATACTTTATTAGCTATAGACAACCAATGTTCTTTATCATCAAAGAAATCCGTATTAAGTTTAACTTCAATACCATCAAGCATTTTTTCAATTATTTTAGTATATCCTCCAATTGGAATACCCTGATATAAATCATTAAAATAATTATTATCAAATGTAAAACGAACAGGTAATCTTTTTATAATAAATGCAGGTAAATCTTTACAATTTTTACCCCATTGTTTTTCTGTATAACCTTTTACAAGTTTTTCATAAATATCTTTACCAACTAAACTAATAGCTTGTTCTTCAAGGTTTTTTGGTTCAGTTATATTTGCTTCATTTCTTTGCTCATCAATTTTAGCTTTAGCTTCTTTAGGAGTTTTCACTCCCCACATTTGATAAAATGTATTCATATTGAAAGGAAGATTATATAATTCGCCATGATAGTTAGCAACAGGTGAGTTTGTATAACGATTAAAGTTAGCAAATTGATTGATGTAATCCCAAGTCTTTTTATCATTAGTGTGATAAATATGTGCTCCATATTTGTGTACATTTATACCTTCTTTCTCTTCAGTATACACATTTCCACCAATGTGATTCCTTTTCTCTATGACCAAACATTTTTTACCTTTTTTAGTCATTTCATATGCAAATACAGAACCAAAAAGCCCAGAACCTACAATAAGATAATCATATTTCATAGTAATCATTTTAATTTTTGTTTTTCTTATAATATAAATTATATTTAAATTTTAATAATTTCAACATTTCTATTAAATTCTTTTAATTTAAGATAAAATTCTTCAAGTTTTTCATCAGAAACATCTGTAAACTTAATTATTTCTTTATTTAAATATTTATACTTATTTTTAGCCAAATTATGAACTTTAAATATCTCAAATTTAAAATCAAAATATTTTTTAGCAAAATTTTTTATTAAGTTTATATTATTTTCTTTAAAAGTAAATTCTTCATTCAATGGAATTCTAAAGCAAATATCATTAAAATTAGTTGTTAAATATTCTAAATTAGATAAATATAACTCAATATCAACATTTAGAACTTTTTTTGCTTGTATCTTATCTAATATCTTAACATCTACAAAGATTTCATCAGCATACCTAATAGCTATTTTTACTAATTCTGTAGGAACACAAAGAGCTGTTTCAAAACAAATATTAATTCCTTTTTCTTTTAATGATTTTAATAAAGGTTCTAAAGATTTTATTTGAAGAAGAGGCTCTCCTCCAGAAAAGGTAACTCCACCACCATTTTCATAATAAAGTTGATCTTTCAATATTTCTTTTTCTAAATCTTCAAAAGAAATATCATAACCAAAATCTTTAGTAATTCCATCTTCAACATAAGATTCAATTCCATAATTAATATTTTCAGGATTACAACACCAGGGACAAGTTAAATTACACCCTTTTAAAAAAATAGTAGTCCTTATTCCAGGACCATCCTGTAATGAAAAATGTTGAATATTTGTAATCCGTATAGTCATAAAATCACAAAATTTTTATTTTTTTAAGTTTTAAAAGATTATTTTTTAAATTTTAAAGTTTGCCTTCATTTTTTAAAGCTCTTTCAATGAGCAAATCCTTATAATCATCAGGTAAATCATTAAAGTAAGAACTGAATCCCCATACTCTTACAATTAGATTAAGATACAATTCAGGGTTTTCTTTTGCTTTTATTAAAGTAGCACTATCTACAACATTCATTTGCATTTGAAAAAAACCTAATTTAATACTTAATAATATGAAATCTGTAAATTTATCAAAATTATCAGTTATAAAATTAGGACTTGTCATTAAATCGATTACATTCCCATTAAATTTACATCCACCATAATCTAATTTAGATGCAAATCTCATTATTTCTGTATAATCATCCGAATCAGATGAAATATGTGTTGAAAAGGGTTCATAATCTTTTCTACCATCAAATGAAGCTTTAATAGTTTTTCCAGCATCAACATAAGACGGTGCACTTAAACCAAATTTAATTTTACCTCCAAAAGGATTAGCGTAATTACAAAAACAATCTTCCAAATGTCTAATAATACTATTAGTTAAATTGATTATTTCTTCATTATCTGCCCCAAAATGAAATTTATTTGATTTAAATTCTTTTAATAAATCTTCGTTACCTTTAAAGTTATTTTTTCTCATATTGTTTAATTCTATAATTGAGTATTTATTATCTTCAAATACTAATTTTTTTAAGTTAATTAAACTATTTACAGTATTTGCAAGAGAAACAGTAGTTATCCCATAATGATTATATTTAGCTCCACCTTTAGAGATATCTAACTGTTTTTCATTACAATCACCAATAAATAAAGATAATAATGGATCTTCATTCCATTTTATTTTATCTAATATATCAATTAAATTATTAGCTTCATTTTTAAGTTCTTTTTTATATAAATCAAATAATAAATCAAAATTATCTATTTTAGATAATTCTTTATCAGATTTTGAATCAAATAATTTATTTAAAGGTTTTAAATAAGAAATAAAATTAATATTATTTTGTTCTAAACCTTTTCCAACAGCTGCAGGCTCCCAACAAGCAGATACAACATAATTATGAGCATCTTCCAAATCATAACCAAATTTAATCATTTTTGGAATTACTACATCATCATTAGAGAATAAAGGACTCCCAACACCAGTATTAATACATTCTAAAGATTCTTCAATTAAAAAACGAGGAGTTTCAGAAGATGTTCTAAGTAAAACCTTAGGATCTGGAAGTTGTAATTCTTTTATAGCTTTTATGAATAATAAAGTTAAATCATTATAGAAATAATTTCCATCTTCTTCTTTTCCACCTAAAATAATTACTTGACCTGTATCTCCCATTAAAGCAGAACTTTTAAACCAATAAAAAGAATGTAATGATTTAAAGAAATCTTTAATTAAAATAAGAGCTTTTTCTTGATTAATTTGATTATTTTTTAAATCTCCAACATATAAATCATTTAAAATCTTATCTAATCTACCCAAACCATTTAATTCATGCCCAGTTTGCCATAATAACTGATTAAAAAAGAGAATTCTTTGTAAACCTTCTTCAAAAGATTTAGCCTTTTTATCTTTAATATTACTTAAATATTTGATAAATTTATCTTTATCTGAACGATTAGATCCCATTAAACATTTAATTTCAGAATTTATTAAGTTTTC
>JAZLLL010000126.1:0-4721 GCA_045598125.1 Methanobrevibacter sp.
CAGAGGGTTAAAGAAGAATATTAAAAAGATAATTTTAATTAATTGTAATTTAAATTTAAAATAATATTATTGTATTGTAACTAAAAATAAATATTAAGTTTTATATTTTTTTTAATCAATTATTAATTGCAATTTTTATTATAATTAAAGGAGAGTATTATGGATTCAAAAGTTATACAAATGCCTAGAGAGGTTCATATTGGGCCTGGTGTCTTAGATGATATTGGGGATATATGTAAGGGTTTACGTTTATTTGATGAAGCTATTGTTGTTAGTGGTGAGAATACATTTAAAGTTGCAGGTAATTATGTGGTAGATTCTTTAGAAAAAGCAGATTTTGGTGTAGACTTTATTAAAACTTCGGATGCTTCAATGAAATCTGTCAATGCTGTTTGTGATAAAATTGATAATGCTTCTGTAATATTGGGTATTGGTGGAGGTAAGATTATTGATGTTGCAAAATTATCTTCTACTAAATGTGGAGTTCATTTCTTATCTGTACCTACAACTGCATCTCATGATGGTATTGCTTCACCTATGGCTTCAATTAAAGAAGAAAAAGGTTCTATTTCTGTTAAATCTCAATCTCCTTTAGCTGTTGTTGCAGATACTAATATTATTAAAAATTCTCCTTTTAAATTATTAGCTTCTGGTTGTGCGGATGTTGTATCTAATTACACTGCAATTAAGGATTGGAAATTAGCTAAACGTTTAAGAAATGAAAATTATAGTGAATCTGCAGCAGCACTTTCAGAAATGACTGCAAAACTTATTATTAATTCTTCAGATAGTATTAAAGAAGGTTTGGAAGAAAGTGCAAGAATTGTTGTTAAATCATTATTCAGTAGTGGTATGGCTATTAGTATTGCGGGATCTAGTAGGCCTGCAAGTGGTTCTGAACATTTGTTTTCACATGCTTTAGATAAAATAGCTAAAAAACCTGCATTACATGGTGAACAGTGTGGTGTTGGAACTATTATGATGATGCATTTGCATGGGGGGGATTGGAAATTTATTCAAGCTGCATTAAAAGCAGTTAAAGCTCCGACTAATATTAAAGAATTAGGTATTTCTGAAGAAGAACTTATTAAGGCTTTAGTTATGGCTAATTCTATAAGGTCAGATAGATATACTATTTTAGGAGATAATGGAATTACTGAAGAAGCAGCTATTGAACTTGCTATTAAAACAGAGGTTTTAAATTAATAGGTTAATTAACAGAGGTTTTAAATTAATTAAATAGGTGATTAAATGATAACTTTAATTGGTAAAAATTTAGCAAAAAAAGGTTCTGAATTTATGTTTTATGGACCTGCAAAAGAATGTGAAAGTTGTAGATTTAATTCATCTTGTATTGATTCTTTAGAAAAAGGACATAAATATAAAATTATTGAAGTTCGGGATGTAGAGCAGAAGTGCCCTTTACATTATGATGGTATTGTAAATGTTGTTGTTGTAGAGGAAGCAGAAAGTGTAATTTATACTAATTCTAAAGTTTTTGAAGGATCTACATTTATTTTTAATAATTTATCTTGTGATTATGAAGATTGTGATTTTAGAGGATTTTGTTTTTCTGAATCAATAAATTTAGGAGATAAATGTGTTTTTATTAAAGATTTGGGAAAATTTATGGAATGTCCTAAAGGTTATAGTTTAACAAAAGCTA
This sequence comes from Methanobrevibacter sp., assembly GCA_045598125.1. GTDB lineage: Archaea > Methanobacteriota > Methanobacteria > Methanobacteriales > Methanobacteriaceae > Methanobrevibacter. Next base: position 1,667 of record JAZLLL010000126.1, read on the forward strand.
TTGTTAAATTACAAAATTAACTATTTATTTTAAATTATTAAATTTTATTTATAATTATAGATATATATTTTATGAGTATGAGTTCTTAATTGTAAAATTACATGTATTTTATGATTAGGAGTTATTGGAAATGATTATTATGAGTCAAATGAAAAAAGATGCAGGGTATCTTGCAGCAAAAGAAGTAAAAGATGGTCAAATTTTAGGTCTTGGGACTGGTTCTACTACACACTATTTTATAGAAGCTGTAGGTAAAAGGATAGAATCTGAAGGAATTGAAGTTATGGGTATTCCAACTTCTTATCAATCATTTTTACTTGCTAAAGCAGCTAATATTCCTGTTACTACTTTAGATGAGCATGAAATTGATTTAGCTGTTGATGGTGCAGATGAAATTGATTCTAAATTTAATCTTATTAAAGGTGGTGGAGCAGCACATACTTTAGAGAAGATTGTTGATTATTCTGCTAAAGAATTTATTGTAATTGCAGATGAATCTAAAATTGTTGATGTTCTTGGAAATTTCCCATTACCTGTTGAAATTATTCCTGAATCTGTTACTCCAGTTATTAAAGCTTTAAAAGATATGGGTGGAGTTCCTAAGATTAGAATGGGTCGCCTAAAAGATGGGCCTGTTATAACAGATAATGGTAATTTTGTCTTAGATGTTACTTTTGGACCTATTGAAAATCCTATTTCTATGGAAAAAGAATTAAATACTATTCCTGGAGTAGTTGAAAATGGATTATTCACAGAAATGGTAGATAAAGTTATAATTGGATTTAAAGATGGTGCTAGATTTATTTAATGGCCAATATCTATTTTTTTCATTTTTTTAGCTATTTTTTTACTTTTAAATTTTTTTTTTTTTTAAAAAAAGAGTTTTTTATATTATTTTAAAAAATAATTATTAAAGTTTAAAAAACTTTAAAAATTATTCTATTTCGACACCTGCTTTGTCTGCGAATCTACCTAATAAAATAGTCACGACAACAGCAATAATAGTTACGACAATTGCATAAACAATTAATCCAGTAAGTGCACTTCCTGCATCCATGAAAGTATTGATTAATGCTTGGATTGCATCATTCCATGCTAAACCTGCAACTAAACCAAATGCAGTAGTAATTAAGGTTATAATAGTTTTTATTACTTCGTTACCTACAGCCATTTTTTTATCCTCCTTTTAATTTTATATTATATTTTGATTATTTAATTATTTAAATCTTTTTGATAATTTATTTAATTAACTATTAAATCTATAAATCCTTTTTATTTGAGAATACTTTTAATTTTTCTATTTTTTTTTAGTTGAATTTTTTACTTACTTTTTCTACAGCAAGTACTAATGGATCAGTTACCATAGATACTGGAGGTGCATAAGCAAATTCCATATTACTTAAATCAAAACAGGTAAGTTCTTCAGTAATAGCTAAAGTCATAGTGTCAATTCTTTCCGCTACTCTTTCTTCTGCAATAATCTGGCATCCAATAATAGTACCGTCCACATCACAGATAACTTTTACATTCATGGGTTTTGCATTTGGGTAGTATCTTGCTCTGGTTAGTGCTTCAACTTTTTCAGTTACGGTTCTAATACGATTTTGTTGTGCAAATGTAGTTGTAAGACCTACAGCACCAAACTCTAAATTACCTACTTTTGAAACCATTGAGTTTAATACAGGGTTAAATCTTGAACGTTTACCGCAAATAGTTTGTGCACAAGTTTTAGCTTGTCTAATTGCAGTTGTACCAAGTTGGGATATAGTTGGTGATCTTAAAATAGCGTCATAAGATTCTACACAATCTCCTACAGCAAATACATCTGGAACAGATGTAGCCATCCTATCATTTACTCTTATTGCCCATCTACCACATTCACATCCAATAGATTTAGCAAGTCCAAGTTCTGCTCTTACACCAGTTGCCATTATTACCATATCACAATCTACTTCAGTTCCATCACCAAATACTGCTGATTTTACTTTTCCATTTTCTCCTTTAAGTTCAGTTATAGGTTGACCTAAAGAGATATTAATACCCTCATTTTCAAGATATTTTGTAATAATATCTGCCATATCAGGATCAAGAGATCTAGGTACAATTTGGGGCATCATTTCAGTAAGAGTTACATTGATTCCCATTTCTTTAAATGCATAGGCAATTTCAATTCCAATTAAACCTGCACCAGTTACTATTGCATTTTCACAATTTTTAGACCATTCTTTTACAGCTTTACCATCATCAATAGTTCTTATTCTAAATACTCCATCAAGATCCACTCCTTTCATAGGAGGTATAAATGGATTTCCTCCGGTAGCTAAAACTAATTTATCGTAATTTATAGTTTTATCTTTACCTTCATGAGTGTAAGTAACTATTTTTTTATCTTTATCAATAGCTGTTGCTTCAGCTTCAGTTATGACTTTAATATTCTTTTTCTCATAGTCTTCAGGAGTTCTCATAATAATATCATCAAAAGATTTAATTTTATTTGATAATACATATGGGATAGCACATGGAGAATAAGATACTTTATTATCTCTTGTAATGACTGTAATCTCTGCTTTTTCATCGTATTTTCTTATATTTGAAGCTGTTGGAATTCCACCAGCTCCTCCACCAATAATAACAATTTTCATCTTTTCAAAAACCTTAAATTCGATAGTTTAAAACATTTTATATTTTTTATTATTATATTATTTATTTTTTTAGTTTTTTTTAATTTTGAGTTTAATTTTAAATAAATATATAATTAATTTAATATATAACTTTTAATAGAATAAGTTATAATGTTAATTTAATGAGAAAGTAATTTATATAATCTATACAATAGATTACAATAAAATAATTATATGGATAGAATAATTATATATTTGTTATTTGCTTTAATTGAGGTGAAAATATGTTTCGTGGGCCGGGTTCAATCCTATTTGATTATAAATCTATTTTAACTAAAATAGGGATGCTTATAGGTGCTATTATTATAATTTATGCTATTTTGTGGATTTTAGCAGAATTGAAATTAATTCGATTTATTGTATTTGCATTATTC
>JAZLLL010000127.1:0-8499 GCA_045598125.1 Methanobrevibacter sp.
TTCATATTTATATATTTATTTACTATTTACTAAAGGAGACTGATTATGCCATTAAAAGAGGCAAAAAAATCATATAATTTTACAGAAATAGAAAAAAAGGTTCAAAGCTTTTGGAATGAATCTAATATTTATGATAAAACTAATAAGCTTCGAGCTAATGGTCCACAATATTCATTTTTAGATGGCCCTCCATATTGTAGTGGTAAAATTCATTTAGGAACCACTTGGAATAAAGTTATTAAAGATACTTTATTACGTTATAAATCAATGAATGGATTTAGTCTTAGAAGACAAGCTGGATGGGATACTCATGGATTACCTATTGAACATAAAGTAGAACAATTAATGGGTATTGAATCTAAACAAGAAATTGAAGAAAATATTGGAATAGCTAATTTTATTGACAAATGTAAAGAATTTGCAATGGAAAATAAAGTAGCTATGACTAAACAATTTGAAAGTTTAGGAGTTTGGATGGACTGGGATAATCCTTATATGACTCTTGATCCAAAATATATGGAATCTGCATGGTGGACTCTTAAAAGAAGCCATGAAAAGAATTTACTTACTAAAGATAAAAGAGTTATTAGCTGGTGTCCACACTGTCAAACTGCATTAGCTGCAGCTGAAATTGATTATACTGAAGGGGATGACCCATCTATATTTGTACGTTTCCCATTAAAAGAATCTATTGTAGATGGTTTATCTGATGAGGATGCTAAATTAAACCAATCTTTCTTAGTATGGACTACTACTCCATGGACTTTACCTGGTAACTTAGCTATTTGTTTAAATGAAGATTTTGATTATAATTTTGTTAAAATTACTCAAAAGTTAGAAGGAATTGGAATTCCTGAAGAAGGAGAAATTGTAATTGTAGCTAATGAGCTTATGGAATCTGTTTTAGGTCCTATTGAAATTATTCATAAAAATAGAATTCCAAATCCTAATTATGATGAAGAAGTAGAAAAAGCTAAAGGTAAAAAAGAGAAAAAAGAGAAAAAATACCTTATTGAAGAAGAAACTGAAGTGATGTATGAAGTTATTAAAACAGTTAAAGGTAGTGAACTATTAAATATTAAATATGAATATGTTTTAGCTGAAGAAGTACCAAAACAAATAGAACTTGAAAATGAATTTGAACTTCTTCATACAACTTTCCATGGTAATCATGTAGAGCTTGGGGAAGGTACTGGTTTTGTACATACTGCTCCAGGTCATGGTCCTGAGGACTTTGAAATCGGTCAGGAATTTGGACTTCCTATTCATTGTCCTGTTGATGAAGCAGGTTGTTTTAATAATGATGCTGGAATTTATGCTAATGGTTATACTAAAGACTTAAATGACATTATTATTGCTGATTTAATAGATAGTGGATTAATGTATAAGAATACTACTATTAATCACAGATATGGTATTTGTTGGAGATGTAAAACTCCTATTATTTACTTAGCTACTGAACAATGGTTTATTAAAGTACCAGAAATCAAAGATAAAATGTTATCTGAGATTGATCGTGTTGAATGGGTTCCTAAATGGGCTGGTGAAGGAAGATTTCATGATTGGGTAGATAATGCTAAAGATTGGACTATTTCTCGTCAAAGATACTGGGGTATTCCAATTCCTATTTGGGTATGTCCAGATTGTGGGGAAATCCAAGTTATTGGTTCTGTAGATGAACTTAAAGAAAAATCTATTAATGAAATCACTGCAAGTGATGAAGATTTAGTTCATAGACCTTATGTTGATGAAGTAGTTATTAAATGTAAGTGTGGAGCTACTTCTAAACGTATTCCTGATGTTTTAGATGTATGGATTGATTCAGGAGTAGCTGGTTGGGCAGCTCTTTATTATCCGGAAGAAAAAGAAATGTTCGATAAATGGTATCCTTATGATTTTATTACTGAAGGGCACGACCAAACTAGAGGTTGGTTCTATTCTCAATTAGGTACTGGTGTTATTGCAATGGATAGAGCACCTTATAATAAAGTTTTAATGCATGGTTTTGTTCTTGATAGTGAAGGTAAAAAAATGAGTAAATCTTTAGGTAATGTTGTACAACCTGAAGAAGTTATTGAAAAATATGGTGCAGATGTACTTAGATTCTACCTTTTATGGGCTTGTAAACCATGGGATGACCTTAAATTCGTTTGGGACGAATTAAACAATGTTAAAAAGATGTTTAATATCTTCTGGAATGTTTATGTATTCTCAACAACTTACATGGCTCTTGATGAATTTAATCCAGAAAATTGTATTGTTGATGGTCCAAATAAAAACATTAATCTTAGAAATGAAGATAAATGGATTTTATCTCGGGTAAATTCATTAGCTAAAGAAGTTGGCGAAAATATTAATAATGTTTACTTCCATTTAGCTACTAGAAAAATTATGGACTTTATACTTGAAGACTTAAGTAGATGGTATGTAAGATTAATTAGAGGAAGAACTTGGGTAGAAAGTGATGATCCAGATAAACTTGGTGCTTATTGGTCACTTTATACTACACTTAATACTTTAATCCATTTAATGGCTCCAATTACTCCTCATTTAGCTGAAGAAGTTTATGAAAACCTTGTTAAAGAAGTAAAATCTGAATTTAATGAAAGTATTCATATGGATAACTGGATTATAAATGAAGATTTAATTGATAAAGAACTTGAAGTTAAAATGGATAATGTTCGTGAAATTATTGAAGCTGCTGCAAGAGCAAGGGATGTAGCTAGATACAAACTTAGATGGCCTGTAAATGATATTACAGTTGTAGCTCAAGATGATGATGTATTAGAAAGTGTTAAAGTCCTTGAAGATGTAATTAAAGACCAATCTAATACTAAAAAAGTTCTTACAGCTAAAGAATTCCCAAACCTTACTTTTATTCCAAAACCAAATCTTAAAACTTTAGGTCCAAGACTTAAAGGAGATATGGGTATTGTTCAAAAATTCTTTGCTCAAGTTAAAGAACAAGGAATGGGTAATGATATTAAAGCAGAACTTGATTCTACTGGTAAATTTATTGTTAAAGGTGAAGATAGAGAAGGAAACTTAAAAGAAATTGAACTTTCTCTTGAAGATGTCCTTTATGAATCTGAACTTCCTGATGATGTAGTAAGTTCTGAATTTAATGGAGGAAATGTGTTTGTTAATACAAAACTTACTCCTGAAATCTTATCTGAAGCAATGGCTCGTGAACTTATTAGAAGAATTCAAGATATGAGAAAAGATATGGATTTAGATGTTGAAGCTAATATTGGTGTTATGGTTAATACTAATGCTGAATTTAAAGAGCTTGTTGAAAAACAATCTGTTTTAGTATCTGAAGAAGTAAGAGCTAATTCTATTGTAATATTTGATGAAGGTGCTTGTGATATTTGTACTGATAAAGGAGAAGGTGTAGATGAAGATATTTCAATTGAATATTCAAAAGAATGGGATATTGAAAATAATAAAGTAATTATTTCTGTTGTTAAACTTTAATTGATTAGATAATTATTTTTCTAATCTTTATTTTTAGTTTATAATTATCTGTTAAACTCTAAATAGCTATTATTATGATTAAGAGTTATAAGTTCTTATTTATTTATTAGCTATTTATTAATTAAGAATTAAACTTATAAAAACATAATTTAGGTGTTAAAAATGACTTTAGAAGATTCTGAAGTAAAATATATCGAGGGAATTCTTGGAAGAGAAATGAATGAACTTGAAGAAGGAATGTTAGATGTAATGTTCTCTGAACACTGTTCTTACAAAAGTAGTAGACCAATTTTAAGATTATTCCCAACTGAAGGGGAAAATATTATTTTAGGTCCTGGAGATGATGCAGGAATTGTATCTATTACTGATGAATATGCACTTGCAGTAGGTATGGAAAGTCACAACCACCCTTCAGCTATTGAACCTTATGGTGGAGCAGGAACTGGGATTGGTGGAATTTTAAGAGATATTATATCTATGGGGGCAATGCCAATTGCTCTTCTTGATAGTCTTCGTTTTGGTCCTCTTGAAGATCAAAAATCTAAATATTTATTTGAACATGTTGTTGAGGGAATTTCTGACTATGGTAATAGAGTAGGAGTTCCAACAGTTGCAGGTGAAATTGAATTTGATGAATCATTCCGTACCAACCCTCTTGTAAATGTATTATGTGCTGGGCTTGTTAAAAAAGATGAAATTGTTCGGGGTATTGCTCCAAATATAGGTGATGTATTCTTACTTATGGGAGGTACTACTGGAAGAGATGGAATACATGGTGTAACTTTTGCATCTGAAGAGTTAACTTCAGATTCTGAAACTGAAGATAGGCCTGCAGTTCAAGTTGCTGATCCATTTACTAAAAAAAGAGTTCTTGAAGCTTCACTTGAGATTTTAGAAAAAATTGATGTTTCAGGTGTTAAAGATTTAGGTGGTGGGGGTTTAACTTGCTGTATTTCAGAACTTGTTGATTCCTCTCAAAATGGGGCTATTGTTGATTTAAGAGCTATTCCTCTTCGTGAAACTGGAATGACTCCATATGAGATTATGCTTTCTGAATCTCAAGAACGTATGATTTTTGTAATTAATCCTAAATATGTTGATGAAGCAGTAGCTATCTGTGATAAACATGAAATTCCATCTGCTGTTATTGGGGAAGTTGTTGATGGAAATAATATGATTGTTAAAGATTTTGAAGCTCCAGAAACAGAATCTACTCTTTGTAATTTACCAACTATTCTTTTAGCTGATCCACCTTCTTTTGATAGAGAAATGAGGCCTCCAGTTAAAGATAATGAACTTGTTGAAGTTGAAGATGGTGATATTTCTGAATCTATTATTAAATTATTATCCTCTCCAAATATTGCAAGTAAAAGTTGGGTATATAAACAATATGACCATGAAGTTCAAACTAGAACTGTAATTAAACCTGGAGATGATGCTGCCGTTTTAAAAATTGATGATGAAGTAGCCATTGCTCTTACTGCAGATTCTAATACAATTCATACTAAACTTTCTGCTTATGATGGTGGTGCTGGAAGTGTGGCAGAAGCTATTCGTAATGTAGTTTCAATGGGGGCTAAGCCTTATGCGATTGTTGATTGTTTAAACTTTGGTAATCCAGAAAATCCAGAGATTCTATGGCAATTTAAAGAATGTATCAAAGGAATGTCTGATATTGCAGAAGCATTTAGCTCTCCCGTTATAAGTGGAAATGTAAGTTTTTATAATGAAACTGAAGGTGTTAAAATCAATCCTACTCCAGCTGTTGGTGTAATTGGTGTTGAAAATCTTTCAAATATTAGGACCCTTCCATTTAAAGAGGAAGGAGATAAAATTTTAATTTTAGGTAAAACTTATGATGAAGTAAATGGTTCTGAATATCATAGGGCACTTTTTAATCTTGAACAAGGAGAAGCACCTAAAATTAGGATTGAAGATGAATTATCCTCAGCTAATACTCTTTTAAAGTTAATTAATAATGATGGTAACTATCTTAAATTTATTGAAGGGGAAGAAGAGCTTAATATTACAGCTACTCATGATTGTTCTGCAGGAGGAATAGCTATTGCATTATCTGAAATGGTTATAAAATCTGATTTAGGTTGTGAAATTGATATTTCTGCTATTCCTACTAAAGAAAAAATTTCTGATACTAATCTGTTATTCTCAGAATCTCATGGTCGTTATATTTTAACAGTTAAAGCTGATGCTCTTGATAATATTTTAGATAATATAGATATACCATGTGCTTGTATTGGTGAAGTAAAAGGAGATTCATTAAAAATCTTAAATGATGATGAAACTATTGTTGATTTAGCTATTAAAGATTTGAATGAAGCTTATCATGGTGTAATTGAAAAATATATGGCTTAATTAATAGGTACTTTTATCTATTATTTTTTATTTTTTGACTTGAAATTAGCTTTTAACAAACTAGTTAGACATGTATATATTTGGGTGGATTTATATTTTTCTTATATTATTGTGGATTGAAGTATATAATCCTTTCAATTTTTAAATCACTTATTTTTTTACTTTTTTAACTTTATAAAAAAGTTTAAGGTTTTAATTTATATTTACTTGTCTTTTATTTTAGAATTATAGGTTTAGTTAATATGAATGGTATATGGTATTATGCAATTGCTTTTATTATAATCTGGGTTTTTGCATTTATATTTAAAAATAATCTGGATAAAATTGGAGTTGAAATGTCTTTTCCAGTTCTTATGTGGAGAACTAAAAGACTTCGAGGGTTTATAGATAAAATTGCTAGTTTATTTTCAAGATTTTGGAAATATTTTATGAATATTGGTATTTTCGTTTCTGTTATTTGTATGGTTATAATGGCAGTTACTTTAATTTATTCTTTAACAATGATAATGGATACACCTTCTGTTAGTTTAATTCTTCCAGGTGTTGAGGTTCCAGGATCTCCAATTTTTATCCCATTTTTCTATGGTTTTATCGCTCTTGCTACTGTGATTGTTGTTCATGAATTTTCTCATGGAATTCTTGCTAGAGTTGAAAAAATTAATATTAAGTCTATAGGTCTTCTTTTATTTGCTATTTTACCTGGTGCATTTGTTGAACCAGATGAAGAAGATATGGCAAAACTTTCTCCTTTATCTAAACTTCGTATTTATGTAGCGGGATCTATAGGTAATCTTTCTCTTGCAGCTATTGCAATGATTTTAATGCTTATTTCTACATCCTTTATTATTCCTTTATGTTTCCATGAAGATGGGGTTGAAATAACTAGAATTGTTTCAGATAGTCCTGCAGATGGATATCTTAAATCAGGAATGATTATAAAATCTATTAATAATCATTCATTTAATAATTCTAATTCTTATATGGGTATTGTTTCAAATTTAAAACCAAATACACCAATTAATATAGGAACAGATCAAGGTAATTTCACGATAATCTCTTCTAAAAATCCAACTAATACTTCTCGAGGATATATGGGTATTCAAGCTCAAAATCATTATTTGTTAAATAATAAATTTAATAATCAAGTGTATTCTTCACTATTTTGGATTATACTTCAGCTTCCTCAATTATTTATTTGGATTGCGTTTCTTAATTTAGCTGTCGGTACTTTTAATTTATTACCTATGAAACCTTTAGATGGAGGATACATATTCGAAATTTTAATGTCTTATATTTGTTCTGATATGATTCTTAAAGCTATTGTTAGTTTTGTATCTTATCTTATGGGTATAATTATTATTTTTAGCTTGATTTATGGATTCATTAGTGGAATTTAATGATAGTCGTATTAAAAATTTCTTTTTTTAGAAACTATTATTTAATTAAACAATCTTTGATTATTTTAATAGTTTACTTATTTTATATACTTTTAGTTAGGTTTATTATTTAATTAATGTATTTTTTAAAAAATCATCTTTATTTAGTATCTCCTCTATTATTTACTTCTATAGAAGAATTTTAGTTTTTTTAATAGTTTCTGTAACGCTTTAAAAATTATAAAAAAGTTGAATATTTAATAGTAGTTATGTAAGAATTTTAAAATTAGAAAATAACATAAAATATAGTATTATATTATTAAAAAAATATAGATATAGATTAAAAATATTAAAAAGAAAAAATATTTAAAAAATATAGAAATAGAACAAATAAAAAGTTAGATTTAAAAAATAATTATAAAATAAAAATATGATTAAGCTTCTAATGGAGAGATGAATTCTTCATCAGTAGGCTCAATTAAGAAAGAACAACATTCATCACCCATAGTATAACACTTAATTTCAGTAACATCTACTTTTAGTTTTAAATAAGTAGAAAATAAAGCATCAAGTATTCCAGCATCTAAAAAACATGCTGGTTTACCTTTTTTAGGAAGTAATCCACATTCAAAACAGTCGGTATTATTAATTTGAATAACATCCCCAAGTTTAACATCAAGATATCCTAATCCATTATCTTCCCAAAATTTAGTTAAATTAAGTACAAACTGATCAACATCAGTGTCTGCAACTTTTTTAAATATTGCAAAACCAATATTTCTACCAGTTTCAAATAAAACAGGATTAATATTTATTCCTTCTTGAATTAAAGTAGACCTTAAAGTATGGAATAATAAAAATGAAAATTTAAAATCATCTACATCTAAAATATTTTTAACTAAGAAATCAATTTTTTTCTCTTCTAACTCAATACGACTAGAAGGTTCTACCTCTCCTAAAAATTTTGAATCAATAAAAAATATTTTTTTTCTATGATCATTAGAATCAAATCGGTAATTTACAACACCATCTTCTCTTAAAGATTTTAAATGAACAGAGATAGTGGACTTTGATTTTCCAGTATTTCTTACAATCTCATCAAACTCCATTTCATTATCTTTTAACATTGATAAAATTGTTAATTTTACTGGACTTTTAACAACATTAACCCCGATTTCTCCTTCTTTCTTAGAAAAAATTTGAATAGGTTTACTTTTAGTAAGATTTTTACTCATTTTATTACCTCAATACAATAATATAAATTTATTTATAA
>JAZLLL010000128.1:0-3605 GCA_045598125.1 Methanobrevibacter sp.
ACTTATTTTATAACTTTATATTCCATTACAAAATCTTTACCACAAGGATAATAATCCAATAATTCTAATTGAATAGCATCTTCCATATAATCAAAACCTAAACCATCAAAGAAAGTTTTTGCTTGAAACCCACCAACAACCATAGGAGCAATACAAACCCTCACTTCATCAATTAAGTTATTTTTAATCATTGAAAAATTAACTGTAGAACCACCTTCTAACATAAGAGTTTTAATACCTTTAGAATACAAATAATCCATAAATTCCACTAAATCAACAGAATCCTTTGAACTATAAAAAATATCTGCTTTTTTAGATAATTCCTTAGCTCTTAAAACAGCATCATTATCAGAATTAAGATTATTCTCATCACACACATTTGAAACAGCAATTATAGTTTTAGCATCATTATTTAAAATTCTAAAATCTAAAGGAGTTCTTGCTTTATTATCTACAACAACACGTATAGGATTATCTGATTTTTTTCCTGAAATCTTATGAACAGTAAGTCTTGGATTATCTGCTAAAACAGTTCCAATACCAACCATAATCCCATCAACTTCTTTCCTAATTTTATGAACTCTATCTAAATCTTCAAATCCAGAAATTTTTGAGCTACCTGTTTTAGTAGCTATTTTACCATCTAATGTCATAGCCGAATTTAAAATAACATAGGGTTTCATAAATTATCACCAATAATTTTAAAATTTTAATAAATTAATTACTTTAAAAAAATACTAAAAAAATATTTTAAACAATTATCCTAATGAAAAATATAATTATAAATCAAAAACATATCTTGCATTTTTATCCGTAATATCATCAACAATAGAAATATCTAAATTTTGAAGATGAGCTAATTTTTCAACTACAAGTCCAACATTTAAAGGTTCATTTCTCTCTTCTTTAGTCATTGCCAAATAAGGACTATCTGTTTCAGTTAAAATATGATCAATAGGAATCTCTTTAATCATATCTTGATGACGTTGACTATAACACAAAATTGTTGAAAAACTAAGAAAATAATTATCAAAATCAATAATACGTTTAGCAGTTTTTAAACTACCACCATAACAATGAAAAACAACTTTAGGTATATCCGGATACTCCTTAAGCATGTTAAAAATTTTTCTCTCACAATCCCTTCCATGAATAACTAAAGGAATATGATAATCATTAGCTATTTGGGCAAATCCATTAAATACAACTTTTTGTCTTTCTCTTAAAGCTTTATCTTTACAATAAAAGAAATCCATACCTACCTCACCAATAGCTACAATATCTCCAATATGCTCAATTAAATGATTATGAGTAGATTTAATTTCTTCTTGTGAACTTTTCTGAGAACTAACTGGATGAAAACCAAAACTAGGATAAATAAAACCTTCATATTCCTTTGATAAATTTAAAACTTTCTGATTATCTAATTCATTAGTTCCAGAATTAATAACTGCAGACAACTTATTTTTAGCCCTTTTAATTACTTCATCTCGATCATTATCAAAATCAGTAAAATCAATATGACAATGAGTATCAATCATAATATCATCTTAAAAACATATATTTAAAAAAAAAAATTAATTTATTTAAATTATTAAAAAGAGATTTAAAAAATATTAAAAATAGAAATTTCTTAATAATAATTAAAATTAAACACCAAAACGCCTATCTCTTGCTTGATAATCACGAATTGCTCTTAAATAATCCACTTTTCTAAATTCTGGCCATAATATATCACAAAAATACAATTCAGAATAAGAAGATTGCCATAATAAGAAACCACTAAGCCTTTCTTCACCACTAGTTCGAATAATAAGATTCGGATCAACCAATCCTTCAGTATAAAGATTATTATTAACTAATTCTTCATCAATATCTTCAGTATCAATTTCTCCAGCCTTAACTTTATTTGCAATCTTTTTAAAAGCATCTACAAGTTCCAAACGACCATCATAACCAATAGCTAAGTTAAACATTTTTTCATCATACATTGCAGTAGACTCTTCTGCATCAGAAATTGCTTCCCTAACATAATCAGGTAAAAGTTCTGTTTTACCAACCACTTTTACACGAACTTTATTTTTATGTATCTTATCATGATCAACAATTCTTTTAAAATTTTTAACAAAAAGATTCATTAAAGCATCTACTTCTTTATCTGGCCTATTAAAGTTCTCAGTAGAAAAAGCATATGCAGTTACAATATCTACACCTAAATCAATACTCCAATCAAGAACTTTTTCCAAAGTATCTGCACCTATTTCATGCCCCCTACTTACTCCCATATTCCCCTGAACTCTTGTATATCTTCTATTACCATCCATAATAATAGCTATATGTTTAGGCATCCTATTAGGGTCTAATTTACTTAAAAGGTGTTTTTCATAAATTTTATAAATAAATTTAAAATTTAAAGCCATATAATCATCCTTTTCAATTATAAAATTTTATTTATATTAATATTATTAAAATTCAATAATGTAATTACAATAATAACTAAAATTAAGAATAATTAATATAAATACATCATAATTATATTAATTATATTATGTTATTTAATATTATTAAATATTTACTAAAAAAGAATGAATATAAAGAAGATAAATAAAATACATTAGAAATAGCTAATCTAATTAGAAGAATCATTTGAAGTAGATAATAATGAAATAGCTATAATAGTAATTACTATACCAATAAGATTCAAAATACTCGGATATTCTGCAAAAATTAAAGCTCCAAAAATTGTTGCAGATGTTGGTTCTGCACCACTGCATAAAATTGTAACCTTACCATTACCCATTTTTGTAAGTGCAATACTAAACAAGAAATAAGGTAATATAGAAGTAAATACCGAATGAACTGTTGCAAATGGAAAATTCCATAAAGGATTAGTTGTTAAAAATGTAGCAAATAACCCCCATTGAGTAAAAGGAACTAAACATATACTTATTAAAAGAAAACTATAAAAAATTATTGTAAATGTAGAATATCCTTTATTTGAAGCTAATTTTGAGAATATTCCATATAATGCCCAGAATAGTGCAGAACATAATCCAAAAATTATACCCTGAGTTGACCAAGTGAAACCATTTGAAGATTCAAATAAACCACTAACCAACAAGCACCCAAAAAGAGCAATAATTAAACAAATTATATTTTTAGAAGTAATTATTTCTTTAAATAATATTGAAGATAAAATAAGAGCAAAAATTGGAGCTAAACTTAACAATAATGAAGCTAAAGAAAGAGATAATGTAAATGCTGCTTCATTATAACATAAATTAAGCATTAAAGTCCCAAGTAATCCACTACCAACAAATAACCATAAATCTTTTAATTTAATTTTTAAAGATTTTCTATCAAAAGTAAATAATAAAAAGAAAAGAAGTAATGTAGCGCCAAAAACTCTTGTAGATAATATGGAAACACTATTAAATCCAAAACTATTTAAAGTTCTTACAAAAACACCACCTAAACCCCACATAGCCCCAGATATAATTGGTAAAATTACTATTAAACGTTTATCCATATTAATCTCCAAATTAATCAATAAAAAAAATATAATTTCATAAAAAAAAGAAAAATTAGTAAAAAAAATAATATTT
>JAZLLL010000129.1:0-17879 GCA_045598125.1 Methanobrevibacter sp.
TTTTTTTTAATCATCTTATATTTTATATTTATACAAAGTTATTTTAACAAGATTAATCTAAATTAATATAATACTTATTAATAATAATTTCAAACTTATTTTAACAAGATTAATCTAAATTAATATACTTATTAATAATAATTTCAGGTGAGTTATATGGATGAACATGTTATAGAAGCTCTTGGTAAAGCTAAAGTTGTAATCAGAAATGGAAAAGTAGTGGAAGTAGGGGAACCTATGATTGAATTTTGTCCTTTGTTTTTAGATCATCGAGGAATTGATAAATTAAATTCAGAAATAATTAAAAATAATATACAATTTAGAATTGATGATTTTGGAATGTGTAAAAAGAATAGACAACTTAAAATGAAGAATTTCTTAGCTTTTGGAATTTCTGAAACTATCTCTTCATTACTTGATGAAAAACTTATTGATTGTGGGATTATGGTCTGTGAAGGGTGCGGAACTGTAATTGTTAATGATTCTGAATTGGCACAAGGTGTTGGTGGAAGAGTTTCAGGTCTTGTAAGCACTACTCCAATTCCAGAAGTAATTGGAGCAATTGGTAAAGAAAATGTTCTTGATAGTGAAAATGCATCAATTAATCAAATTGAAGGTGTTAAATTAGCTATTGGAAAGGGTTATAAGAATATTGCTGTTACTACTGCTCTCACTGATGATGTTATTGAATTGAGGGATTTAGAATCAAAGTATTCTGAAGAAGGGATTCATATCTATATCTTTGCAGTTCATACTACTGGGCTCTCTCGTGAAGAATCTGAAATAATGTTTGATTATTCTGATGTTATAACCTCTTGTGCATCAAAACATTTAAGGGATATTGCAAAAGAACGTAACTCATTTTCTGTAGGTCAGTCTATTCCTATTTTCGCAGCTACTGATGTTGGTGAAAAATTCTTAAAATTAAGATTAGATGTTATTGGTGGTCCAAAACCTAAAAAAGATAATCCAAATTTACCTTCTCCATTAATTTAGATTATTTTTTTATTTTTAGTTTTATTTTTTAATTTTTTGTTTTTTATCTTTTTTTAAGTGTTCTTAGTGTTTTTTTATTGTTTTTTTGATAGTTTTTAAATTATCTAAAATAGATGGTAAAAAAAGATAGAATAAAATAAATTTATTTCATTACCTCTTCAACAGCAACGGCTACTGCAACAGTAGCTCCTACCATTGGGTTATTACCCATACCAATTAATCCCATCATTTCTACATGTGCTGGTACTGAGGAAGAACCTGCAAATTGTGCATCAGAGTGCATTCTACCCATAGTATCGGTCATACCATATGATGCAGGACCTGCTGCCATATTATCTGGGTGTAAAGTTCTTCCAGTTCCTCCACCAGATGCAACAGAGAAGTATTTCTTACCTTGTTCAATACATTCTTTTTTGTATGTTGCTGCAACTGGATGTTGGAATCTTGTTGGGTTTGTAGAGTTTCCAGTAATGGATACATCAACAGATTCAAGATGCATGATTGCAACTCCTTCTCTTACATCATCTGCTCCATAACATTTAACTTTAGCTCGTTCTCCATCAGAATAAGCTTTTTCTCTTACTATTTCAATTTCTCCAGTAAAATAATCATATTTAGTTTCTACATAAGTAAAACCATTGATTCTTGAAATAATTAAAGCGGCATCTTTTCCTAAACCATTTAAAATAACTTTTAATGGTTCTTTTCTTACTTTGTTAGCGGAATTTGCAATGCCTATAGCTCCTTCTGCAGCTGCAAAACTTTCGTGTCCTGCTAAAAATGCAAAACAATTACTATCTTCAGATAAAAGCATAGATGCAAGATTTCCATGCCCTAATCCCACTTTTCTATTATCTGCAACACTTCCAGGGATACAAAATGATTGTAATCCTTCACCAATATATTTTGCAACTTCTGATGCTTTTTTACATCCTTCTTTAATAGCTATTGCTGCACCTACAGTATATGCCCAACATGCATTTTCAAAACAAATAGGTTGTACATTTTTCACTATTTCATAAGTATTAATTCCTTTTTCATCACAAATAGATTTAGCCTCTTCAAGATCTTTAATACCATATTTATTAAGAACTGGTATTATTTGCCCAATTCTTCTTTCATAACTTTCAAATAAACTCATATTTATGCCTCCTCTATTTATTCTGCTCTGGGATCGATTTTTTTAACTGCATCATTAAATCTTCCATATTCTCCACTTGCTTCTCCAATAGCTTTCACCGGATTCATTCCTTTTTTAATATTATTCATCATAATTCCAATATTAACATATTTATATCCAATAATTTCATCATCTTCATCTAGTCCAATTTCCATGATGTAACCTTCTGCAAGTTCAAGATATCTTGGTCCTTTAATATTAGTGCTATAAATAGTACCTACTTGGCTTCTATATCCTTTTCCTAAATCTTCAAGGCCTGCACCTACTGGTAATCCTTCTTCAGAGAATGCAGATTGGGTTCTACCATATACAATTTGTAGGAATAATTCTCTCATAGCAGTATTAATTGCATCACATACAAGATCAGTATTCAATGCTTCTAATATTGTTTTACCAACTAATATTTCACCAGCCATTGCTGCAGAATGAGTCATACCAGAGCATCCAAGAGTTTCAACTAATGCTTCTTCAATAATTCCTTCTTTAACATTTAATGTTAATTTACAAGCTCCTTGTTGTGGTGCACACCAACCTACGCCATGAGTTAAACCAGATATGTCTTTAATCTCTTTAGATTTTATCCATTTGCCTTCTTCAGGTATTGGTGCACATCCATGATTTGCACCTTTTGCAACAGAACACATATTTTCAATATCTTTTGAATATATCATTTTTTCAAGTCCTTTTAATAATTATAAATATTTATAAAAATTAAGTTTAAAGATATTTTTTAAACTTTTAGTATCTTTTTTTTACTTTAGGTTTAAAGATATTTTTTAAACTAATATTATCTTTCTTTTTTAATTATTTTATATCTTATGATTGTTTTTAGTTTGTTAGTATATTTTTAACATATCTCTGTTTTTTTTTAAAATACAAAATTAATTAAATAATAAGTTATAAAATTAATTAATGTTATGATTTAATATTTTATTTTTTAATATTATCTATATTTAAACTTATAAAATGTTAATTTTTTATTTATTCTATTAATTATATTTCAGGTGCTTTAATGACTCAAATGACTGAAGCTAAAAAAGGTAATATTACTCCAGAAATGAAAGCTGTTGCTGATAACGAAAGAATGGATGTAGAAAAAGTTAGGTTGGGTGTAGCTAAAGGAACTATTGTTATACCTAAAAACGTAAATAGAAATACTAAAGCTTATGGTATTGGTCAAGGATTAACTACTAAAATTAATGCAAATATTGGTTCTTCAAGTAAAATTGAAAATATTGCTCTTGAGGTTAAAAAAGCTAAATTAGCTGTTGAATTTGGTGCGGATGCTGTGATGGATTTAAGTACGGGTCCAAATTTACTTGAATTTAGAAAAGCAATTATGTCTGAAGTTGATGTTCCAATAGGAACTGTTCCTATGTATGAAGCAGGTGTAATTACTTTAAATAAGGGTAAAGAAATTATTGATATGGATGAGGATGATATCTTTAAAGCTATTGAAAATCAAGCTAAAGAGGGTGTTGATTTCATGACTCTTCATTGTGGGATTAATAAAGATGTAGTTACTAAATTACAAGATGCTAAAAGAGTTATGGGTATTGTTAGTAGGGGAGGAACGTTCCTTGCATCTTGGATTTTACATAATGATGAAGAAAATCCATTATTCTCAAGATATGATTATCTTTTAGAATTAGCTTTAGAGTATGATATTACTCTTTCTTTAGGTGATGGCTTACGTCCTGGTTGTTTATCTGATGCAACAGATACTCCACAAATTCAAGAACTTGTTACTTTAGGGACTCTTGTTAAAAAAGCTCAAGAAGCAGGTGTTCAAACAATGGTTGAAGGCCCAGGTCATGTTCCTCTTAATCAGGTTAAATCTAATATGGAGATTCAGAAAACATTATGTCATGGGGCTCCGTTTTATGTTTTAGGTCCTATTGTCACTGATTTAGCTCCAGGTTATGATCATATTACTGGAGCTATCGGTGGAGCTATAGCGGCTGCAAGTGGGGCTGATTTTTTATGTTATGTAACTCCTGCAGAACATTTAACTTTACCTTCTCTTGAAGATGTTAAAGAGGGAGTAATTGCTAGTAAAATAGCAGCTCAAGCTGCTGATGTTGCTTTAGGTTTAGATAATGCATGGAATATGGAAAAAAAGATGTCTAAAGCAAGAAAAGAATTTGATTGGGAAACTCAATTTGATTTAGCTTTTGACAAAGTTAAACCTCGTCATTATAGAAATAAATGTAAATTAGATGATGATGAAATGTGTGCTATGTGTGGGGAATATTGTGCAGTTAAGATTGCTAAAGGTGATTTTTAGTTGTTAAACTGTATTTTTTAGTTACTAATCATTTTTTTTAGTTTATGTTAAGTTAATATTATTTTTTAGTTACTAAAATTAAAATCTGATTTTTACTTATTGGGATTTTTGAGGAGATATTTTATGAAATATTCAGAGCTTGTAAAAGTTTATGAAGATTTAGGTGCAACAACTAAAAGATTGGAGAAAACTACTATTTTAGCAGATTTTTTTAAAAAAGTTGAAGTTGAAGATTTACCTAAAATAACTTTAATGGTTTTAGGCACTGTTTTTCCTTCTTGGAGTGAAGAAGAACAGGGTATTGGCGATAAACTTGTTATGAAAGCTGTAGCTGATGCAGTAGGTGTTTCTGTAGATACAGTTGAAGACGCAGTTCGTGATGAAGGGGATGTAGGGGGAGCTTCTGAAAAGTTATATGCTAAAAAAACTCAAATGACCTTTTTTTCACAACCTTTAACTGTTAACTTTGTTTTTAATCAACTTAGAAAATTAGCATCTATATCTGGAAATCGTTCAACATCTCGTAAAATATCTAATATTTTAGAACTTCTATCATCTGCTAGTGCTGTAGAGTCAAAATATATTTGTAGAACAATTACTGAAGAGTTAAGGATTGGTGTAGGTGAAGGAATTATTCGTGATGGGATTTCTCAGGCATTTAATATTGATAAATCTGTAGCTGAAAGAGCCCACATGTTAACTAATGATGTGGGGCTTGTTGCAAAAGTAGCTGCTGAAGAAGGTGAAGAAGGACTTAAAAATCTTAGTTTAACTCCTGGAAAACCTGTAAAACCTATGCTTGCTCAATTATCTCCAGGTATTGAAGAAAGCATCTTTGAGATGGGTTGTGCTTTATGTGAAACTAAATATGATGGAATTCGTATGCAGGTTCATAAAAAAGGTAAGGAAATTACATTATTTACTCGTCGTTTAGAGAATATTACTTTAGCTATTCCTGAAGTTGTTGATATGATTAGGAATTCTTTTCCTGATGAAGATTTTATTGCTGAAGGTGAAGTAATAGCTACTCGTGATGGTAAACCTCTTTCTTTTCAACATATTTTAAGAAGGGTTAGAAGAAAATATGATATTGAGAAAGTGATGGAATCAGTACCCCTTAAAGTATATCTTTATGATCTTCTTTATTTTAAGGAACCTAAAATTGATGAGCCTATAATTAAAAGGAGGAAAATTTTAGAGGATATTGTTGATGTGTCTGTAGAGGGTGTAGAACTTAGTGATATTGTTAAGGTAGGACCAGATAATATTGGTGATGCAATTAACTTATTTAATAAATCTATTGATGAAGGTCATGAGGGGATAATGATTAAAAATTGTGTTGAACATTATATTCCAGGTATTAGAGGCAAAAAAATGCTTAAATTTAAAGCTGAACCTGAAACTTTAGATGCAGTAGTTATTGGTGGAGTTAAAGGTATTGGTAAAAGAGGAGATTTCATTGGTTCTTATCTTATTGCTCTTAGAGATT
The DNA here is from genome assembly GCA_045598125.1 of Methanobrevibacter sp. Classification (GTDB taxonomy): domain Archaea; phylum Methanobacteriota; class Methanobacteria; order Methanobacteriales; family Methanobacteriaceae; genus Methanobrevibacter. Next base: position 5,953 of record JAZLLL010000129.1, read on the forward strand.
ATGATGATGAACTTAAAACATTAGCTCATGTTGGTACGGGTTTATCTGATGATGATCTTGCAAGACTTACTAAATTAATGGAAGAAAATAAAATTCAGGAGAAAGGAACAAGAATAACAGTTCATCCTAAAATTATATTTGAAATAGCTTATAGTGAAATTGTAAAAAGTCCAGAATATGAAGCAGGATATTCGTTACGTTTTCCTGTTGTTAAAAGAATCAGAACAGATAAAGGTTTATCAGACATAGATACAGTGGAACGTTTAGAATCTATGTTTAAAGGATAATTTTTATTTCTTATTCTTTTTTTATTCTTTTTTTTTAATATTTATTTATATTTTATCTTCTTTCAGTATCTTATCTTTATTTCATTTTTAAATTTTTTAAACAATTTTGTTTTTAATTTTTAGTAAAATTTATATTTTATTTTTCAAAATAAGTTTTATTTAGTGTGATATGATGGAATTAGATGATGCTAGAATATTTAAAATTGCATTTGTAACTGCTCTTATAGGTATGTTGGGTATGTTAATATTTGCAGGCACTATTGAACCTAAAGAAGTTAAAATTAATGAAATTAGTCGTAATAATATTGGAGAAACTGTATGTGTTAAAGGTGTGATTGAATCTTTTAAATATTCTTCAAGTGGAACTACTTGTTTTTTAAGTTTAAATGATGGTGAAAGTAAGATTAATATAATTATATTTGAATCAACATTGGTAGAAATTAAAGATTCTGGAAGTGATATTGAAAGTTTTAAAGATCATAATGTAAAAATAGTAGGGACTATAACAGAATATCAATCTTCAATGGAACTAATTTTAGCTAATGCAAATTCATTAAAATTAGAAAATTAATTATTGTCAATATTTTTAATTTAATAAACTATTTATGTTTAATTTAACTAAAATATATTTAAGTTAATAAAATATTTAATTTAATGAATGTATTTGATTAGTAATTACAATTATATTTAAATTAAATTATTTAGTTTAATAATTATATATTATAAGGTTATACCATGGTAGAAAAAAGATTATTTGGTACATTTGGTGTAAGGAGAACTGCTAATGATATTTTAACTCCTGAATTTGCTTCAAGACTTGCAGCAAGTTATGGGTCTATTGTTCAAGGAACTGTAGCTATTGGTGGAGATACAAGAACAAGTACTCCTATGCTTAAACAAGCTATTACTGCAGGTTTACTTTCATCTGGTTGTGATGTTGTAGATTTAGGTATTCTTCCTACTCCTGCTATTCAATATGCTGTAAGAAAGTATTATGATGGTGGGATTATTGTCACTGCTTCTCATAATCCTCCTAAGTATAATGGGCTTAAATTTGTAGATGAGTTTGGTATAGGAACTCCTGATGATATGGAATTAAAAGTTGAAGAATTATATTTTGATGGTGAGCCTACTCGAGTATCTTGGGATAAAATAGGTCAAATATTTGTCAATGAATCTATAATTGATGAATATATTGAAGAAACATTAAAAAGAGTAGATGTTGAAGCTATTAAAGAACGTAAACTTAAAGTGGTGGTAGATTGTGGTTCTGGTGCAGGTTCATTTACTGCACCTTATATTCTTAAAAAATTAGGTTGTGAAGTTACTACCTTAAATTGTCAAGCAGATGGGTTTTTCCCAGGAAGAAATCCAGAACCTATTGAACCAAATCTTCAAGATTTAATTGAAACTGTTAAAAATTTGGGTGCAGATATTGGTCTTGCTCATGATGGAGATGCAGATAGAACTATTTGTATTGATGAGAAAGGAAATTTTGTACTTGGAGATAAGACTTTTGCACTTGTTGAAAAACAAATGCTTAAAGAAAATGGTGGTGGGATTATTGTTACTACTGTAGCTACTTCTCAAGCTATTTATGATATTGCTGAAGAATATGGTGGTAAAGTAATTGCTACTGCTGTTGGAGATTTACTTGTTGCACGTAAACTTAAAGAGGAAGATGGTTTATTTGGAGGGGAAGAGAATGGTGGTTTAATTTTCCCTGACTTTATCTATGGAAGGGATGCAGCTATGACTGTAGCTAAAATATTAGAAACTTTGGTTAAGGAAAATAAACCTCTATCTGAGCTTATCTATGAACTTCCAGTTTATTATCAAGAAAAATTAAAAATAGAATGTCCTGATAATGAAAAACAAAAGGTCATGTCTGAGATTGTAAATGAAATTAAAAGTAGCACTGATTTTAAACTAGATACTACGGATGGGGTTAAAATTCTAAAAAATGATGGTTGGGTAATTATTAGACCTTCTGGTACTGAACCAATATTTAGATGCTTTGCGGAATCTGATTCTCAAGATAAGGCTAATGAAATGGCTGAGTGGGGTATCAGTTTAGTTACTAAATATAAAAAATAAATTTTTTATTTTTTTATAGTATTTCTATTTCTTTTTTTTAAAATAAAAAATTGTTTTAAATGAAACGAATGATATTATCAAAGATAAATTAAATAATAAATATATGATTAAAAATCATAATAAAATTAAAATGTGATTATATGAAAATAGGTCCTATAATAATGTCTTCAATTGAATATCCTAAATTAATGTCAGTAGTTGTGTTTTTAGCTAAATGTCCTCTTCGATGTCCATATTGTAGTAATAGTGAGTTATTAGAAGATGGGGAGAATATGGAAATAGAAGAAGCAATATCAAAAATTGATAAAGAAATAGATTTTGCTGATGCTCTTGTAATATCTGGTGGAGAACCTTTAGTTCAACTTGAAGAAGTTATAACTCTTTTAAAATATGCAAAAAAACAAGGACTTAAAACAAAAGTAGATACATCTGGAATTTATCCTCAAAAGATAAAAAAACTTATAAGTACAAATTTAGTAGATTATATTGCAATGGACATTAAAGCTCCATTTGAAAAATATTCTGAAGTAATTGGGGTAGATATTGGAAATAAAGTAAAAGAATCTATGAATTTAGTCAATAAAACAGATATCTATTTAGAATGTAGGACTACATATTGTGAAATATTACTTAATAAAGAAGATATTCAAGAAATAGCTAAAGAAATAAGCTGTGATTTATATACATTACAACAATTTAGAAATAGGAGTGTATTGGACTTAAAATTAAAAGATGTAGAAAGTCCTAATCCGAATAATATGAGAATAATAGCTAATAGTCTTAAAAAATATCTACCTAACACTAAAATCAATATTAAAACAGCAGAATTTGGACAAAAAGATATATAAAATACTTTAAATAATAGATAAATTTATAAATTTTTTAAAGTATAATATTATACATATATTAAATTTATTAATTAAAAACTTCTAAATTAAAATATTCGCTAGAAAAAGGTGATTAAATGCCAATAATGTCATTTGGAAGTCAGAATATAAAAATAATAACAAATAAAGAAGCAATGACCATAAGAAAATTATGGAAAAATCCTTTAAAAAAAGGGGATAGACTTCATTGTTATTGGAATTTAGTCTCTAAAGAAAAAAAGAAAATTTTTGAAGCAAAAGTAACGGATGTTAAAACTATTAAATTTAAAGACCTTAAAAATAATGATGCTCTTGCTAAAGAAGAAGGTTACAATGATGCAAAAGAAATGGTTAAAGAATTTAAAAAAATGTACTTAAATAAAATTTCTGAAGAAGATCTTTTTCAAATTATTTATTTCAGAAAACTTGATATTGATGAGTGGAAAGGAGAAAAAATAGACCAAAAAGAAATGATAACTCAAAGAGCAGACATATTATTTGATAGTGGGAAATATGATAAATCTGCTATGTGTTATACTGCTGCACTTAAAATTGATCCTCAGGATGTTTATCTTTTAAATAAAAAAGGAGATAATTTAAGTAGATTGGGCCAATTTAAAGAATCTATTGAATGTTATGATAAAGCACTAAAAATTGAAAATGAAAATGAATATATATGGAATAATAAAGCAATAGCAATGCTTAATTCTGGAAATATTGAAGAAGCTTTAATAGCTAATAATAATGCTATAAAAACAAATCCTAATAATGCTTTAGTATTATATTGGAGAGGTTTTATTTTAGAAATAATGGGGCAATATGAAGAGGCATTGGCTGTTTATGATAAGCTTATTAAAATTGACAGTGTTAATCCTGAAGTTTGGAATTCTCGGGGAAATATATTAACTGATATGAAAAGACAAGAAGAAGCGTTAGAATCATATGATAAAGCAATAGAATTATGTTTAAATGATTCTAAGTTAGATGCATCATCACAAAATAGGAAAGGTAATGCTCTTTTAGATTTAGGTAGATTTGAAGAAGCTATTGAATGTTATGATAAAGCAATTAGTCTTGAACCACAAAACACTTCATTTCTTTTAAATAAAGGAGTAGTTTTAATGGAACTTGCAAGATTTAATGATGCTGAAATTTTATTTACTAAAGTACTTGCTATTGATCCTTCAAATGATGATGCAAGAGTTCTAAAAATTGAATGTTTAGAAAATATGTAATCTAGTATAAAACAATTAAAAAATTATAAATAATGCTATATATCCCTATGTATATATAATTATTTTAAAATATATTTAATAGGGTTAATAATTTTAAATAAACAAAAGATAATTTAGACAAAATATTAAAAATTATCAAATAACTAATAGCTATTTTTAATTAAATAATAACTTACAATAAAACTATTTAAACTAAAGATATAAAATAATTAAATTTATTATCTAAACTTTGATATTAGAAGAATAATATAGGATATAAAAAATTTTTCTAAAAATGTATGATATTAATTATTCATTTAATATTTCTTTCATAATTTTTATAAATCGTTTATCTTCTTCTAAAGTGCATATGCTTATTCTGATATAATATTCATCCAATCCTTTAAAAGAAGTACAGTCTCGAACAATAACTCCTTTTTTCATAAACTCTTTTGCAAGTTCTGTAGCAGTAAATCCTGTTTTATGTATGTCAATTAATAAATAATTTGATTTAGATGGATAGATATGTACAGATTTCATTTTATTAATTTCATTGTATAAATATTCTCTACTTTCAATACCTTTAATTATTGATTCTTGAATATATTCTTTGTCTTGAATTGTACTTAAAGCAGCAATATAAGAAAGTTTTGTAAGAGAAAAGACCGGTTTAACTCTGTGCATATATTCAATATTCTCTTTACTAGATATTCCATATCCTATTCTCATTCCTGCAAGTCCCATTACCTTAGACATAGTTCTAATAATAAATATATTATCATATTCTTCTAGAAGATTTACATTATTTATTTCTGCATATTCAAAGTATGCTTCATCGATAATAGTTAATATTTCTGAGTTTTTTGTTTTTTCTAAAACGGCTTTAAATTGTTCAGGACTAACTAATCCTCCAGTTGGATTATTTGGAGAACATAAGAAAATCATTTTTGTTTTAGGATTAATAGCTTCAAGTACAGAATTTAAATCTAAAGTATTATTTTCAACATTCCAAACTGCATAATGAGGTATAGCTCCATATGGTTTGAATAAAAATTCATAGTACATATAAGAAGGTAAAGGTACTATAAATTCATCTCCTGGATTTATAAATGTTTTAGCAAGAGTATCGATAAGTTCATCAGCACCATCTCCGCCTATGATGATATTATCTGTATTAACTCCAGAATATTCTGCTAACTCTTTTTTAAGTAATTCTAAGTTAGTTTCGGGATAACGATTTATATCTGAAAGATTTTTTTTAATATTTTCTATAGCTTTTTTTGAAGGTCCCCATGGATTTTCATTAGATCCTAATTTAAGAATATCTTCTTTTTTAACTCCGAATTCTTGAGTTATTTCTTCTTTTGATCTTCCAGGGACATAGGGATTTAATTCTTCTATTGAGGGTCTTGCATTCATTGTTTTACCTTTACTTTAATTTAATTCATTTCATGATTTAAGTTCATGTTTTGATTGTTATAGTGTTATTCAATTAATATTTTCATCATAACTTTTAGATAATTCAACATAGTGTTTTGCATTATATTCTATATGTTCTTTTTGTTCTTCACTAGTTTCTTTAATAAGTTTTCCTGGAACGCCTAATATTAAACTACCTTCTGGAAATTCTTTTCCTTCACTAACTACTGCACCAGCACCTACAATGGAATTTTTACCTATTTTTGCATTATTTAAAATAGTTGCATTCATTCCAATAAGCACATTATCTTCAATAGTACAGCCATGTACAACAGCTCCATGTCCAATAGAAACATTTTTCCCTATACTTAATGTTAATCCTGGAGTTGAATGAAGAACACAATTATCTTGAACATTTGATCCTTTACCTATTTTTATAGGTCCGCTATCTCCTCTAATAATTGCTCCATGCCATATAGAACAATCTTCTTCAATTTCTACATCACCCAATACTTGTGCGCCTGGAAATATTTTCACATTATCTTTAAGTTTCATATTATCTTTAAATATTTAATTTTTTAGTTATAAATGTTTAGTTATGTGGAATTTTTAGTTATCTAGAATTTTATTATAATATGTTTAATTATCATCTAGAGATTTTTGATTATTATCTTTCTTTTGAATTATATGTTCTTGTTCTACAAGCACTCTCATTCTTGAATCTAAATCTTCATATAATAAAACACCAGATCCTATTGTAGATTCAGTACCTATTTTCACACCTGGACTTAAGCTAGAATTTATTCCAGTTTTTACACCATCACCTACAATAGCTCCTAATTTACGTCTTCCAGTATCTTCTTTTTTATTTTTAATATTTGTTTTCACGGTTTTATTATCAAATCGTAAATTTGCAATATTTGTTCCTGCAGCAATATTACAGTTAGATCCTAAAATAGAATCTCCGACATAACTTAAATGACTTACATTAGTATTATCCATTATAATGGTGTTTTTTATTTCTACGGCATTTCCGATATGGACATTATCTGAAAAATAACTTTTTCCACGAATATAAGAGTTGGGTCCAATATCACAGTTTTTGCCTATGTGGACAGGACCTTTAATATAAACTCCTGATCTTATAATACTTCCTTCATCAAGGAAAAGTTCTCCGTGAATTGTAACTCCTTTTTCAATAGTTCCCTTAATGTTAGTTTTAGTATTTTCTAATAATTGTTCATTAATTTCAATAAGTTCCCATGGTTTACCAATATCCATCCATTCTTTATCTGTTATATGTCCTTTAATTACTTTTCCATCTTCTATTTGCATAGTTAATGAATCTGTAATTTCATATTCTCCTCTTGGGGATACTGGAGTGTTATTAATTTTATCAAAAATATCTTTATTAAATATATATATTCCTGTATTAATTAAATTACTTGGTGCTTCTTCTTTTTTAGGTTTTTCTATAATATTTGTGATATTTTCACCATCTAATTCTACAACACCAAAAGAACTTGGATCTTCAACTTCTTTAATAACCATTAGTGTGTCTGGTTTAGAGTTATTATAATCTTCAATAATTTCTTTTATAATTTCTTCATCAAGAATAATATCTCCATTTAAAACAATTAAACTATCTTCTATGAAATTTTCTCCATAGCTAATTGCATTTGCAGTTCCATCTAATTTTTTTTGAGTAGAATAACTAATATTTACTTTTAAATCACTACCATCTTTAAAATATTCTCTTACTTTTTCTTCTTTATATCCTACAACTATAAGAATATCTTTAATTCCACAATCTCTTAGAGATTCAATATTATACTGTATTATAGGTTTTCCTGCAACAGGTAACATAGTTTTAGGTTTTGTTAGGGTAAGGGGTCTCATACGTGTTCCTTCCCCTGCACTTAAAATTAAAGCTTTCATTTAGATTCCTCATATGATTTATAATATTTATCTAATTATTAATATTAGATTAAATACTTAGATTTTAAGCACTTGTATTTTTAGTCTTTCATGACTTAGTCTTTATTGACATCATTCAGTACTCTTTTTTAATCCTTTATTTTTATTTAAATAATAATTTTTATTATTTAATCTTAATTTAAATATTAGTTTTAGTACTTTAAATATTTAATGAAATTGTATTAATTTAATTATCATGATTATTAAATTTTATTTTGTTTATTATTTTTTTAATTTAAAAAATAATATAACTATAGTTATATAAATTAATAAAAAAATATTGAAGTTAATTAAATATTATCTTCAATTATTTTTTTACAGATGTCTCTAATATTTTCTGATTTTTCAGTTGTTTTTCCTTCTAATGTGATTCTAATATAATCTTCAGTACCTGATGGTCTTATAAGTACCCAACTATCATCTTCAAAAGTTAAACGAACTCCATCAATAGTATTGATTTCTTTTATATCATCAAAAGCATCTTTTAATAAATTTTCCATATTTTCCATAACTTTTGATTTAGCCTCTTTTGAGCAGACTATTTTTTCCCGAATATTAGGATAATCTGGGAATTTATTAAGTAATTCTGAAAGTTTTCCTTCTTTAGATACAAGTTCAGCAATTCTTAAACCTGATAAAATTCCATCAGGGCACATACAGAAGTCTGGATGTAACCATGTTCCAGAAGGTTCTCCTCCAAAGTTAGCTTTTTCTTTAATAATAAGTTCTGCTACATTCACATCTCCTACTTTAGTTCTTATAACAGTTCCTCCTACTTCTGCCATAGATTCATCCATACATAAGCCAGCATCTACAGTAGTTACTACAGTTCCACCAAATTTTTTTGAGATAAGTGCAAGTAATTTATCAAAATCAGAAACATTTCCTTCTTCATCAACAGTAATCATCCTATCGGCATCACCATCATGAGCTATTCCTAAATTTGAGTTAGTGGCAATTACGGTTTTCATAAGTGAGGATAAGTTTGCTTCATTTGGCTCAGGATTTCTTCCAGGGAAAAATCCATCTGCTTGAGAATTTAGTGTTATTACTTCACATCCTGCTTTTCTAAAAACTAATGGGGAAATTTCAGAACCAGCACCACATGCACAATCAATGACTACTTTAAGCCCAGGTTTAATATCTACAGTATTAAGTAAATCATTAATATATATGTTTTTAATTTCTTCATTATAACTTAAAACTCCTATTTTATCCCATTCAGTATCCTTAAACTCTTTATTATAATATATATCTTCAATTTTATCTTCTTGTTTTTTGGTATATGCCATTCCATTTTTATTCCACAATTTTATTCCATTATATTGTGATGGATTATGGGATGCAGTAATCATAATACCTGCATCAGCATTAAGTTTCTCAGTAGCATATCCTACTAAAGGTGTTGGAACCATCCCAATTTTAATGACATTTATTCCACTTTCAAGTAAACCTGCACATATTGCTTGGTCTAACATTTGATTTGTAGTTCTTGTATCATATCCTAAAACAACAGTTCCAGTATTGTTTAAATAAGTAGCTAATGATTTTCCAACATTTAAAGCAAGTTCTGTTGTTACTTCAGATTTAACTAATCCTCTAATTCCAGATGTTCCAAACAATTTTTTATTATCATTCATTTTAATTTTCCCCTGAAATTTATTTTTGGCTTATTAGTTCTAAATAATTTAGAGTTAGTTGTAGTTAAATATTAATGTGTTATTTTTATTATTATTTTTTTTAAGTTAATTATTATTTTAATTATATTCTTTTTAATTCATACTTTTATTTAAGCACCAAATTTATGTGAATAACCCATTAAATCCATAAGAATATTCATAACATCACTACCCCGAATTCTACACATTCCACCTTTAGCTACTGCAAATTCATTGTATTCACAAACATCATCTACTCTTATTTCAGGACCATTAATAATGATAGGTACGGGGTCTCCTGAATGATTTAATACAGAAATTGGTGTTGAATGATCAGCAGTAAGGAATATATAAGTATCCTCAAGTTTTAAAATTTCTTTAAATATTACTTCATCAACTTTTTCAATAAACTTTAATTTTGCTTCGATATTTCCATCATGTCCTGCTTCATCTGCACCATCGATATTAACTAAGAAGAAGTCATGTTCACTATTATTTACTTGGTCTATAATAGTATCTCTAATATTTTCAAGATTAGTATCTACTCCTCCAGTTACTCCATCCATTTCTATAATATCCATTCCTGCAAAACGCCCAATTCCCATAATTAAACCGGTTTCTGCAATACATGCTGAATTAACTTCATATTTTTCATTTATTGATGGAACATTAGGTACTTCGCCTGCACCACGAGGAATTAGAATATTTGCTGGGGGTTCGTTATTTTCAATTCTTTTAATATTAACTGGATGATTTTTAAGCATTTCATATGTTTTAATTACTACTTTATTTAATAAATCTGCAGTTTTTTTAGCTTCATTACTATTATCTAATGCTTTTACAGTTTTAGGTTTATTGCCTTCAACTTTTGGATCGGCATCACTAATTTTACCAGATAATCCAGGACCACGTAGTACTAAAACAGCTCTATGTCCAGTGGATTCTTTGAATATTATTTCTATATCTTCATATCCTTCAATAGTCATAGTATTTAAGGTTTCAACAAGTTTATCAGTACCTTCTCTTACTCTTCCTGCACGTCTATCAGTTATGATTCCATTTTCATCAGAAGTTGAAAAATTACATCTAAATGCAATATCTCCAGGAATAACATCAACTCCAACACCTGCTGCTTCAAAAGGTCCTCGACCTGTATAAACTTCATACGGGTTGTAACCTAGAATGGATAAGTGTGCGGTATCACTTCCAGGTATGATTCCTGGTGCAATAGAATCCATTATTCCGGTTATTCCTCTTTTAGCCATTTTATCCATATTGGGAGTTTTTGCTGCTTGAAGTGTTGTTTGTCCATTAAGTTCTTTTAATGGGCGGCCTGCAAGTCCATCCATAACTAATATCATTCCTTTCATCATATCGCCTTTTTAAATTTTAATTATATCTTATTTAAATTTAATTTATAAAAATAGTTTGTTTTTAAACTTTATAAAATTTATTTATTAGAACTAAAGTATACTTGAGTTTTACTTTTAAATTTAAAGCATGTTTGAATCTTATTTATGTTGGAAGTTTATTTTTAATAAAACAATTTAGGGATTTAAGTATATTTTAATAAGTATATTTAAATCCAAATAACACAAACAATGCCCACTACTGCTCCAGTAATTGTAGCTAATAAATTAACATGTTCATTATTTAAATAATTATATCTTTCAAATGTAGCTCCAAGGACACTATCCATAAAACAACCAACTGTTCCTGAGATTATTGATATTTTAATAGCTATTAAGGGGTCTGGCATTATTCCAAGTAGCCATGAAGCAAATCCTATTATTCCTGCCCCTACAATTCCTGCAGCAGTTCCTAAAATAGATATTCCTCCATCAGTTCCTGCAGGAACTTTTTTTAGGGTAGTGATTAAACGAGGATTACTTAGGACACCTATTTCACTAGCTAATGTATCTGCAGTTGCAGTAGATATAGATCCAATGAAACCTCCCACAAATGGAATATAATATCCTCCAAATGCTGCCATTAAAAAAGCAACTATTCCATTAGAAATAACATTTTTTGCAGTTCTTGTACCTTCATATTCTCCAAGTTCTGATTTGTAGGATTTTGAAAATTTTGTAGCTAAAAGTCCCATTATTAAAAATAACACGATTAAAATTAACCAATTTACTCCTGCAGAAAAGATGATTGTAATTCCCATCACAATCATTATTATTGATCCAAGAAGGTCTAAACTTTTTCGTTTATACGTTATAATGCCTAAAATAAAGAGAAATATAACATATCCCCAATTAATCATTAATGCTTCTTTCATATAATCAATCCATGAAATAGTTTACATATTTTTAATAGAATTTAGTAGTTCTTAGTTTTTTATATTTCATTATTTTAATAAAATATAAATATTTTCTATTTTTTATTATAACTTAATTATTTTAC
>JAZLLL010000130.1:0-11358 GCA_045598125.1 Methanobrevibacter sp.
GATATTAATATAAGTTAGAATAAAAATACAAAGAAATATTTATATTAATGAGTAATATATTATAATTAGGGAGGGAAAATATGAGTTTTTTTTATTATGATAAGACTTACTCTTATGAAGGATACGGTGTAAAATTTGAATATCCTGAATCTTGGGAAAAACATAATACAGAATCAGAGGCAATTAAAAAATCAATATACACTAAAAAATCTGGAAAATTAGTTGTGATACATTTTATTATAGTCCCAATTAATAAAAATATTTTTAGTGATGAACTTAAAGAAGCTATAGAAAACTCTGGGAGAACTGTTAAAAAAACACAACACACTCTTATTAATAATAAAAAAGGTTTTGTTATATATTCTGAGAATAAAGATAGATATACTTATTCATATTTAAATACCTATATTATCCATAATGGATTAGCATATAATTTTGAATTATATACTGAGGATAAAATAGAAAATGTGTCTGAAGAATATTTAGAATTATTAGATTCAGTAGAATTTTTTAAACCTGAAGAAAAAAATATAAAATTATTATTTTCTGAGGAATTTAAACCGGAAAGAATTAATCTAAAAGAATTAAATAACTCTATAAATCCTGATAAATTGACTAGTAACGAAGATTTATTATTCAAATATGTAGAACTTTATGAAAAAGGTTTATTAACAAAAGAGGAATTTGATAATAAAAAAAAGAAATTGCTGAAAAACACAGAAGAATTAATTGAAGAAGAAAAAGTAAAAGAAACTAAAAAGAAAAAAGGAACATTTAAAAAAGACTTTATTTTAATTCCAATAATTATAATTTTAATTATAGCAATTATAGTAGTAAGTATGGTTGGTCAAGACCATTCTACTGCGAATACTGAAATTTTTGGATTAGAGAATAATATAGTTCATCATGTTGGAACTTATTATGGTGATGAAAATTATCAGTATCAAATAAGTTTTAGAATAAAACACATGCCTGTTCATCCGGAAGATTATAATTGTTTCTGTGAGTTTTATGACTTAAATAACAAATTGATAAAAAATGTTTCTGTAGACTTAAGTAATTCTATAAATCCTGAAGATATAGGTTTTTCAGCATCATTTGAATTTCCAAATTTAATGAATTTAAGTCATGTAAGTATAGAAATAATTGGTAAAAATGGAGAATTTATAACTTCTAAGGATTATCAATGGAATAATAATCCTAATTTAATTATAGAACCTCCAACATCTTAGATAAAGTAATAAAATTTACTTTATCTAAAAGAAATAGAATATGATTAAGAATACTAGGAAAATAAGTAATATTGCAATTATGCATAATTCTGATTCTATACGGTCTTCTCTTTTTTCATGTTCTGTTCTTTTTCTTCTATAATCATTTTGATTCATACATGCAATCATAGCACTATTAGAATCATATGAACTATCTGAACTATCTGAACCCCCATCATTATGCATCACATAAGCCTCCTTTTATAATATTTTTTAAGAATTTATTCGATTTCCATTAATTTTTTCTTTTTTATTATTGAATATATTTAAAACATATTAATAATATTTATCATATATTTAAGTTTGGATTATTACTATGTATTATTTTTTGTAATATTTTTTCTACTTTAGTACACAAACTCTAATTGGTATGTTAAACTGTTTTATAGGGATTAAATTATGGTTGATAATATCTTTTTAAATAAATGATAATAGGTAATTATATATGAAAATTAAAATAAAATAATAACTAATTAATTGGGAGGGGTTTAATGAAAGATGTGTCTGATGATGAGTTATATGAGATTATGAATGTGGTTATAGAGTTGCATGAAAATGGTGAAAGTATAAGAAAAATAGCTAAAAAAACTGGATTTTCAAAAGAAAATATCAGTGAATTATTACATATTATTTATACTGATGAAGAACTTGAAGCTATGAAAAAGAAGAAAAGAATACAAAGTAGAAATGAACTCCATAAAAAAAGAAACACATCAGGAATATTTAGAGTAACATTTAACAAAGCTCAAAAATATGGTAATGATTTTTGGTCTTATAATTATAGAGAAAATGGTAAAATAAAAAGAATAACCTCTGTAAACCTATATAAATTAAAAACAGAAGTAATAGATAGAGGATTAGAATGGGAAGAACTCACAGAAGAAGGAACAAGAAAAGTCGAAGAAGCTTACAAAGAATATGCTTCTGAACCAGTACCTCAAACTAACTGTTATAGAGTTCACAAAGAAAAAAGCAATACAAAACAAGGATATTCTTGGGCATATTCATTTAAAGAGAATGGTGAAACTAAAAAAATAACTTCTGTAAACTTATATAAATTAAAAACAGAAGTAATTGCACAAGGTTTAAAATGGGAAGAACTCACAGAAGAAGGAATTAGGCTAGTTGAAGAAGCTAAAGAAGAATATAATCCTAACCCTACAAATCAAACTGGTTACTATAGAGTTCTTAAAGCAAAACGTAATACTAAACAAGGTTATACTTGGATATATTCCTTTAAAGAAAAGGGTAAATCTCATTCAGTATCTTCTCTTAACTTAGACACACTTAAGAAAAAAGTTTTAGAGAAAGGTTGGGAATGGAAAGAACTATGAAATTATTGAAATTTATAATGAAGATAATTTGATAAAAAGATTATCATTTTTCTTTTAATTTTTACTATATTCTTAGGACAACAAATCCTAATTTATGTTTTTAATAAAAAATGTAAAAAAATAAATTTTATTTCCAAATTCCAGATGCATAACCTACAACAGAATTATAATCTAAAGTCATATTTCCACTTGTTGCATGTTGTAGGACTTCAAAATTATTTAGACCTAATTTTTTAGAAAATTCCATAGTTGTCATTGTAGGACCATACCCACATACACTAATTTGATTATTTCTAATAGTTTGATATACATCACCAATATTTCCACTTTTTACCTCATTTAAAAACAAGTTATCATGTTCAAGTGTAATTTCCTGAGACTTAAAATGAGATAAATCAGTACTATCTATTAAAGTAATATCTCTACCTAATTCTTGACTAGCTTCATAGATAGAATTTGCTAAATCAATAGATGCCTCTACACTTTGATCCATCATACAAATAGGTACAATTTTAAAATCACTCTCAAAATATTTTAATACAGGAAGTTGAACTTCAATAGAATGTTCTTTTTGGTGGGCAAGATAATCAGCACTTGCATAGTTAGATTTAGAAATAATAAAATTAGCTAATTCATCATCAACAATACATTTACCATTTGGTACAATCCAACTACCTTCATTAAACACACTAATATCAGCACCAAAACCAGTATGATTAGGACAAATTATAACAAAAGTTTCAGGAAAACCATCTTCAACTAATTTAGCATAAGCATGACTAGCTACAGGAAGAGAATAAACATGCCCTGCATGAGGCACCATAATAGAATGAATCTTTTTATTAGGATTTAAAAATGAAATTTCTGGAATATAACCTACACCTAATCTATGTTTAAATGATTCTTCAATACTTTCTCTTAATAATTTAAGATTATTTTCATAAAACATTCCAGCAACAGCAGCTTCTCTAATCATAATTACACCTATAAGTTTATAATAATATTAAGTTTAAAATAATTTAAATAAATTATGATTAAAAATAACGATTAAATAAAAAAAAAAATAGTTAGTAAAAACTTTAAAAAAATAAAAGATTTTTATATCTAATAAAAAAAATTTTAGAAAATTTTGGAAATAATAAAAAAAGAATTTATAAAAAATAGTAAAAATAATGTTAAAATAAATAAAAAATTTAAAAATAAAAAAATTTAGTTAAATAAAATAACTAAACTTAGAATTTAAGTTCAAAATCAGAAGGTTCTAAATCAAGATCCTCATCTTCACCAATTACTCCTCTTTCTCTTAATATTTGTCTAGCAAGTAACCAGTAAATTAATGCAATAGCTTTTCTACCTTTGTTATTAGAAGGTACACAAACATCTACATTAGCAAGTAAGTTTTCAGAATCACATAAACCAACTACAGGGATACCATTTTGTTTAGATTCTAAAATAGCTTGAGCATCAGATCTTGGGTCAGTTACAACAATAACTTTAGGTTCAATAAATTTAGCATATTGTGGGTTAGTTAAAGTACCTGGGATAAATCTTCCAGGAATAGTTTTACAACCAGTAACTTCACCGAATTTTTTAACAGGAGCTTGACCATATTGACGAGTAGCCACTACTAAAATATCATCAGGTTCATATTGTGCTAAAAATTTAGCAACAGCTTTAATTCTTTCATCAGTTTTACGTACATCTAAAACATATAAACCATCAGATCTTACACGGAATATATATTTTTCCATATCATGAGTTTTTTGTTGGGTACCAATATGTAACCCAGCAGCTAAGTAATTATCTAAAGGAATTAATAAATCAGACATTTTAACACCAATTTTATAATTTAATATTTAACATTAATAAAGTAAAATTACAATTATTCTACTTTAATTGCACTATTAGGGCAAACGTCCACACAAACTTCACATAAAGTACATTCGTCTTCATGACTAGTTACAATTGCATCATCTTCTAAAGCGAAGATTTCTACAGGACACATATCTACACATTCACCACATTTATCACATTTTTCTACATCAATAGTAATATTAGACATTTTTACACCATTTAATTTTTTTATAATTAATATAAATTTTATAATAAAAATTTAATTAATTTAAGTTTAATTTTTTTATAATTAATATAAATTTTATAATAAAAATTTAATTAATTCAATTTTTTTAATTAAGTTATTTAATTAATATAATTTTTTGAGCTTAGTTTTAAAGAAAGAAATCCTAATAGAATAAATCTGCCATTTTAGGATTAGTTAATTCTTCTTCAATTCTTATAAGTTCATTTAATTTAGCTATTCTTTCTCCACCCACAGCACCAGTTTTAATCATTGGTGTTCCAAAAGCTACTGCAAGATGTGCAATAGTTTCATCAGTAGTTTCACCAGATCTATGAGAAATAACAGACATTACATCATTTTCTTTAGCTAATTTAACAGTTGCATAAGTATCAGTTAAAGAACCAATTTGATTAGGTTTAATAATAATTGCATTTGCTAAATTTTTATTAATACCTTCAGCTAAAAGTTCAGGATTAGTTACAAATAAATCATCTCCACAAATGCGACAATTATCTCCAACTTTATCACTTAATTGAGAGAATCCTTCATAATCCTTTTCATTGAAAGGATCTTCAACATAGAATAATTTATAAGTTTCGATTAACTCTTTAACATATTCTATTTGTTCTCCAACATCTCTTTCAATTCCATCTTGAGAATAAACATATTTTTGTTTATCCATATCCCAAAATTCAGAAGCAGCCATATCTAAAGCTGGTCTAATTAAAAATCCTAACTCATCTCCAACTTCTTCACATGCTTGAGATTGAATATCTAAAGCTTGGTCATTAGTAATGTTTGGAATCCATCCCCCTTCATCACCTTTACCACCTGTAAAATTAGAGTCTTTTTTAGCTATAAGTTCTTTTAATTTTTTGTGAATAGCTACATTAGCAAATACTGCTTCTTTAATATCATTTGCTCCAACAGGAACTACTAAAAATTCCTGAATATCTGGTGCATTAGGGCCAGCATGAGCTCCACCATTCATCATATTTCCCAAAGGATAAGGTAATTCATTTACAAAATTACCTCCTAAAAAGGAATAAAGAGGTAAGTTATAAGATACTGCAGCTGCTTTAGCAGCAGCCATAGAAACTGCTACAGCAGTATTACCACCAATAGCAGACATATTGTCAGTTCCATCAATTTCTTTTAAAACCAAATCAATATCTTCAATATCTTCAGCAGACATTCCAATAAGTTCAGAGGAGATTAAATCTTCAACCTCACCAATTACCTGATCTACTCCACCCTGTGGAAAAGATTGAACTTCTTTAGAACCAGTACTTGCACCACTTGGTGCAGCCGCTCTACCGAATCCATTCCAAGTAATTATATCTACTTCAACAGTAGGATTTCCTCTACTATCTAAAATCTTTCTTACACGAACATCTTCAATTACACTATCCACAATAACACCTCAATGAGAGTTATATTATGTAAATTACTATAAAATATCAACAATCTTAATGAGAATTATTAACCTTTTTTTAAATAAATTATATACTGTTAATATTTACTAAACCTTAAATCAATCATTAAATATTTAGTTATTAACTAATATTTTACTTATCTAAAAAATTTAGTTATTTCTTATCATAAAATCTATAATGGATTATTTAATAATCATGAAAAAACTAGAGGTTGATTTATAGATTGCATATGATATTTTAATAATTTCCAATGAATTTGATAGATAAATCAATAATAATTATCTACATTATTATTTAGTATTTTATTATTTAAATACTTAATAGTAATTATATAAATTAAAACCTAATTTTAAGTTTAAAGCAAAAAACTTAAAATTATAGGTTTAGATTTAAAGTCATAAGACCATTAAATTTTTAAAATTTAATATGAATTAAAAATTAAAAAATATATTTTATCAATAAATATTAAACATTAAAGAAAATTTAAGAAAAATATTAAATCTTTTAATTTTTTGGTTTAACATTTAAAGGTAAAACACCTTCTTCAAGTTCTAAAGCAGCTATATCTATAGGATCAAGAGAATCAGTAATTTTTACTAAGGGTTTTGCACCCATAGAAAGTTGAATAGCTCTTGCACCAAGAATTCTAGCTTTTTCAAATCTTGTTAATTTTTTTTCATTACTTTTTTTTGCAGCCATTATAAAACTCCTAATTATTATAGCTAATAATACATTAGCAGTACAAGCTACTTAAGTAATTATTAAAGATAAACTCTTTAATAAAAATTAAAATAGCAAAATATCTCAGTTAAAACTAGTAATTAGTATTATTCCCAAGTTTCAACATGAGTAATAAGCATTCTTCTACAACAATATCTTGTAATACCCATATCATCTAAAATAGCTTTTGAATCTTCACCATTAGCTATTCTACTTTGATATTCATCAAAATATGCAGAAACGGGTTTTCCACAACTTATACATCGTATAGGTATCATATTAAATCATCATTTCCTTTTTTAATAATGTAACAATAAAATAGATACATTAAATATAAATTTCAATTAAAAATCTTAAAAAATATTAAATAACTACTAATAGAAAAAACTAAAAGAAGTTAAATAATAAATTCTAAGCCTTAATAAGCAAATCCAAAACAGAAAAATATACTAATTTATAAAAATTAGTGATAATTAACTGTAAAAAAATAAACTTATCTGTAACTTTTTTGTTTACGAGCTCTTGCTCCAGGACCACCGTATTTTTTAGGTTCAGAACGTCTTGGGTCACCTACTAACATAGTTCTGTCATATTGAGTATAAACTTCTTTAAGATCCATGTCTTGAGTCCATTGTACTAAACCTTTAGCAATTACCATACGTGCAGCTTCAGCTTGGCCCATAACTCCCCCACCATTAACTTTGATGTTAATATCAACATTATCTGCAACATCACCTGCTAAAGTTAATGGTTCAGTTAATTTTAAACGTGCAAGTTCTGGAGAATAAAGTTCTAAAGGAACTTTATTAATTCTAACTTTACCAGTACCTTCTTTCACAGTACCTCTTGCGATAGCTGTTTTACGTTTACCGCTAGTATGAACAACTTTCATATAATTACACTCCATAATTAATTATAAAATAATTCATAAACATTTCAACAATTTTAAATTAGTTAATTTCCTCTTTAAGCCATTATTAAATAAATGAAAATTTATTCAAATTTAGCTCCTAAAAGTTTAGAAATTTCGCCTAATTCCATACCTTTTTTAATGTTAGTATATTCAGCTTCTGGTACAGTTACAAGTTCCATGTCTACGTATTTTTCAGGAACCCCAACAAAAGCTTTTAAACCTTTGAAAGCAACTTTACCTTTAGATTTTTTGAAAGGTAACATTCCCCTTACAGTTCTTCTGAATATATCTTCTGGTCTTCTTGGGTATTTAGGACCTAAGTCACGAGGATTAGAAATACTTTTTCTATCTACTCTTTGTTTGTACTTAGCATAAGCCCAATCTTTATTACCAGTTAACATTATTTTTTCAGCATTAAGAACAACAACTTCTTCCCCTTCAAGAAGTTTCTTACTAACTACACTAGCAAGTCTTCCTAAAATATGTCCTTCACCGTTAATAATCATCATAATTCTATCCCCTTATGCTTATAACATAATCTTAACATTACTACCTTTAGGATTATCTTCTGCTAATTTAGCAATAGAAATTGCTTCACAGCCAGCTTTAGCTAATTTTGCTTCAGCATTTTTAGTGAATCCTAATGCAGCTACAGTAACTTTATGATCTAAATTTCCATCAGATAATACTTTACCTGGAACAACAATAGTTTCTCCATCTTCAGTATTTCTATTAATATGATTAAGACTTACTTCAGCTTGACTTCTGCAAGATCTTTCAAGTTTAATAGCTACTTCTTTCCAAATAGCTACCTCTTCATCATAAGATTGTTTTCTAAGATTTTTAATAAGTGCAATAAGGTTAGGATTAGTTTTTTTAATTTCTCTAGCCATTATTTGCTTCCTCCTTTACTAAATGTGATAAACTCATCTGCTTTATTATCTAAAACATCACAAGCTTTTAATAAAACCTCTTTAGGAGGCATTGATCCATCAGTTTCAATTTTAAATATAAAATCATTTTCTTGATACCCTACATTTACATAGTTAGAACCAGATGCTTGTTGTGCTCTAATACAAGATTTACAAAGAGAACAATTTTCAATATCATTGATTTCAATAATATTTTTTTCTTTATTAGCTACTAAAACTCCTTTAGGACATGCTTCAGCAACAGCAAAATCAATTTCCTCATTTTCATCAAAAGTTATTTTAGGATATTGTTTATAAGCACATACAGTTGTAGGAACCCATTTTGCATGTTCCTTACCTAAACCTAATTTTGCAACAGCTTCTAATTCAACTTCTTGATTTTCTTTTAATTTTAAAAGAGGTATGGTATCATATACTGGTTTAATTTTTGAGTCACCACAAGATTTTAAATCCCTAGAATAAACTACACCAGGTCCAACTTCATTTAATGAAAATGAAACACTACATCTTGGGCAGTATTCTCCTTCTTCAGCATTACAATCACATTCTTCAGGCATTATTAATCCTTCAATAGATTCTAAATCAGAAACTAAAGGAGTTAAACCTAATCTATGTGCTAATACTTCATCAAACATTGCAGAATCATTTTTAACAATAAAAACATCCTCAATAGCTAATTTAGGAACTTGCATCATAGCAGTTCTTCTAACAGCATTAACAAAAGGAACTTCTGCATCACGGACTATGAAAACCATTTCGTTTTCATCTTGTTTTTTGACATCAATTTCCATATTAAACCCTTCTTATACTCTTCTTCCTCTTTTACCGCCTGGTCTTCCAGTACCGTCATGAGGTATAGGAGTTATATCTTCAATTTTACCTATTTTAATTCCAGCTCTTGCTAAAGCACGAATAGTTGCTTGTGCACCAGGACCTGGACTTCTAGGACCATTTCCACCAGGAGCTCTTACTCTTATATGTAATCCAACAAAACCCTTTTCCTTTGCATCTTCAGCTGCTCTGTTAGCTGCTTCCATTGCTGCAAAAGGAGAAGATTGTTGTCTGTCTGCACGAACTACTTTTCCACCAGACCATTGGCAGATAGTTTCTGCTCCAGTAATATCAGTTACAGTTAAAATAGTATTGTTAAAGGATGAATAAATATTAGCTATTCCCCATTTTTCATTATTTGCCATAAATCTTCACCTTCTATTCAGCATTTGCTTGATTAAATTCTGCAATTTGTTTAGCTACAGGGGAGGATGGGTAGAAATCAATTAAATCTTCTTCTCCTCTTTTAACTACATAACTTGGAGAGTTAATTTTCTTACCATTTAAAGCAATATGTCCGTGTACAACAAACATTCTTGCTTCTTTAGCAGTACGTGCTAAACCTTTTTGATGAACTACAGTTTGTAATCTTCTTCTTAAAATGTCTTCTACAGTTAAGTCAAGAATATTTTCTAATTGAGCACTTTCTTCAAGAATTCCAGATCTTTTTAAGTGTCCTAATAATTCATTTCTTTCTACTTCAACTTGGTCTTGAGAGAAACCAAGTAAGTATCTTGCTTCCCTACTGTATTTTCTAACTAAAGTATCAGCTTTCCAAATTTCTTTTTTGTTTTTTAAGCCGTATTTAGTCATTAATTTATTTTCAGCTTTAATTCTTTCTGCATTCCAAGGATGAGGTGGTGTATTATACTTTTTCCTTGCTTTTCTTGGATGTCCCATAATCACATCTCCTTATTTAAAATCATAAATTAATAAATTTTAAAATAGTATAAATTTAACTAAATTTAATAATTTGTAAAAAGTTAATCGTCTTATCTTCTAGAACGGCTTACACCGACAGTAGAACTGTGTCTGAAAGTAGATTTAGTTCTTTGTCCTCTAACAGGTAAACCAACTTCATGTCTTCTTCCTTTGTAACTTCTGGTCTTTTTCATTCTGTTTAAGTCATCTCTTAAAGTCATATCAAGATCAGATTCAATTAAATGAAGATCGTCACCAGTAGTATAATCTTTACGTCTGTTTAACATCCAATCAGGGACATTAAATTCTTGAGGATTTTCTAAAATAGCTTCGATTTTAGCAATATCTTCATCAGAAGTATAACCGATTTGTTCTTCTACATTTAATCCTAAAATAAGACAGATAGATCTAGATAAGGATAATCCAACACCTTTAATTTCGGTTAAAGCTTGTTCGATTTTCTTATTTCCATCTACATCCTTTCTGGATATACGCACTAAGTGCTTGAAGTCGTCTTCCATAAAGTAACCTCCATATATTTTATAGAGCGAATCCACGAGACGTTAAAAATTAGTGGATTCGAATGCTTTTTATTAAAAAGCACAGTTTTTTCAACAATTTAAAACTTAGCTAAAAGCTAAGAGTGCAAATATCAGAATAAAACAAATTTAATAAACTCTAATTGATACTACTATAAATTATAGAGTAAGTAACACATACTAAATAATTATAGTTAGATTATAAATTTAACCAATTAAAAAAGAGCAAACATAAATCTAATCCGTAAAGCTTAATAAAATTAGATTTAAGAGATTAATGAAATTAGAAAAAATCTAAAATCATTAATTATAATCCTATTAAATAGAATTATTAAATTGCAATATACTAATAAACGCCGAGACTGGGATTTGAACCCAGGC